>CABUOH010000001.1 GCA_902493085.1 uncultured Sutterella sp.
GCGCAATGCCGAGGACTACACGGCAGAGCTTCGCTTTTATCTGGACACGGACAAGCTTCCCAAACCCATGCAGGTCGTGAACACCGGCAGCAGCGACTGGACGATCACGAGCGACTGGATCGATGTGCCCATTCCGCCTGAAGTGGTCGTCCCTGCGAACTAAGAGAACCTCATGCCACGCTGGTTACGCTACAGCACATTGATCGCCATTTCCTTTGCAAGCGTTGCGATGCTCGGCTTGGCGATCAGTCTTTTCAACTCAAAACTTTTCGACAAGTACTTCCCTTTTCTTCTTGTCTTGAACGCGCTCATTGCAGCCGTCCTCTTCTGCGTCGTAACAACCCTGTGCCTGCGTCTTGCACGACGCCAGCGGCAAAAGCAATACGGCTCTCACATGACGGCCAAACTTGCGCTCACGACAGCACTCATCAGCTTGGTGCCGACGCTCACCGTCTATTCGATCTCCACGGCCTTCATCAGCCGTTCGCTTCAGGATTCCTTCTCACCGCGCGTGGAGGCTTCTCTTGACGCCGGCGTACGCATCACGCAGGAAATGCTAGCCAAACAGGAGCAAACAACGCAGAAGCTTGCACGTGAATTTGCGGAGGAACTCTCTGCCACGCCTACTTCACTGATGCTGCACGACCTGCTCAAACTCCTTGAACCTCATCCCGGCACGGAAGCCCTGGTCCTCACTAGCACGGGGGCCGCCGTTGCAGCTGCGGGCTCTCGCATCAACGTGCTGATGCCCGACCTACCTTCTCAGCTTCAGCTTAAAACCGCTAAGACTGCGGGCATCTACAGCATTGTCGACGGCGACACGCTATTTGAGTCGCCTGACGCAACGGACGGCTCAAGCGACCTGCGCATACGCGTCATTATCCCTATTTCAACGCTTCACACCATCTCCCTTTCCGACTTCAAAACCACAGGTCTGCTTGCCAAGTTTGCCAACCATCAGCAGCTTTTTCTGCAAGTGACACAACCCGTCGACAATACGATCGGACTGCACGCGGCCACCCTCGTCGCCGGCTACCGCGAATACCAACAACTCGCCTACAGCCAAAACTCCATGGCAACGCTCTACGCATTGACACTCTCGCTCATCGTGCTGCTGGCCATCTTCGCAAGCATTCTTGCGGCGCTCTCCTTTGCACGCCGGACGACGTCCCCCGTGATGCAACTCGCCGAGGGCACTAAACGCGTTGCCACGGGAGACTTCATGCCCATACGAGAATTTCAGGGTGGCGACGAAATTAACGTGCTTACGCGTTCCTTCAACTCGATGATCAAAGAGGTGTCCGAAGCCAGACGGGGGCTGGAGCTGCAGCGACTGCAGGCCGAACAGGCCCAAGCCTTTCTCGAGCGCGTTCTCGGCAACATCTCATCCGGCGTCGTGGTTGTTGACCGCTGGTACACGGTCGTCACCGCCAATCAGGCGGCTCGGCGCATCATGGGAGACGAAAACGTAGCAATCGGGATTTCACTTCGCGAGACGCTTCCGGAATTCGTTGCAACCCTTGAAGAGCACCAACACCATGAAAGTCTCGATTCGACGCCCGCCCCGCTTGATTTCGAGCTTGAGCAAGACGGCGTGACGATTCCACTCTACCTTAAGACCTCCGCCATGCCGCTCGGGACTCAAACAGGTTCCGTACTTGTTTTTGACGACGTGACGGCACTCATGAAGGCGCAACGCGCCACCGCTTGGGGCGAAGTCGCCAGGCGGTTGGCGCACGAAATCAAAAATCCGCTCCCCCCCATCCGCCTTTCCGCCGAACGCCTCGCTTGGAAGCTTCATACCAAATTGACTGAAGAAAAGGATCTGCAGCTTCTTAAACGCACGACCGACACCATCATTGAACAAGTTGACACACTCAGGCAGATGGTCAATGATTTTCGTGAGTATGCGCGCATGCCGGCCGCGTCCCCTCAGCCTCTGAAACTCAACGAATTCATGGACAGCATCCTGCAGCTTTATCACGACGCCGGACACGCCATTACCTTCACTCCGACGCCCGATCTGCCTGAAATCGACGCAGACCCGGCACAGCTCAGACAAGTGCTTCACAATCTGATTTCCAACAGTCTGGAAGCTGTCACTGGCGATGAACCCGCCAGGATTTCGATCAAAACGGAGGCTTTGAAATCCAAATACCATGCAGACGCTATAGGCGCTGTTAAACTCTCTATTGAGGATAACGGACCGGGCTTTACAGATAAAATTCTAGATGCCGCTTTTGAACCCTATGTCACAACCAAACCGACGGGAACGGGGCTTGGCCTGCCGATCGTGAAAAAGATTCTGGACGACCACGGCGCCGCCATAAAGCTCAAGAATCTCAAGGACGAAGGAACCGAAGGTATTCTCGGCGCGTCCGTCGAAATTATCTTCAAAGTCTCCCGGCGAGAGCACAACCCAATTTCCAACTGAGCCACAACATGCACACAGTCCTGATCGTTGACGATGAATACGGCATCCGCGACCTTCTCTCCGAAATTCTGGAGGATGAGGGCTACCGGGTCTTTACCGCCGAAAATGCACAGGCCGCTCGACAGCTAGTTCATGAGCGCGAATTCGACCTGATCCTTCTCGACATCTGGATGCCCGACATGGACGGTGTCTCCCTCCTGAAGGAATGGTATTCACAGAAAGCCGTTCTGTGTCCTATCGTGATGATGTCCGGTCACGGCACCATCGAGACCGCCATGGAAGCCACGCGCTTCGGCGCCAGAGACTTCCTTGAAAAACCGATCTCCATGCAGCAGCTTCTCAAGACGTGCAGGGAAACGATCATGTTTTGGGACCATGAAAAAACGGTGCGCGCCCGCGAACATGCAAAGGCCATGGCCGCCAACACGGCCATGGCAGGATGGCAGGGCGCGTCTTGCATGCCTCAGACTGTTTCTCTTGCCAACCTAAACGACAAATCCAAGTACTGCGACCACTTTATTATCACGGACCTGCCCTCACGCATCGGCCCCCAGGCTCGCCTGCCGATCGTTGAGATCCCTGATCTCTACTTCACGATCAACTACAACCTGCCGTTGCGCGAACTTCGCGACAATCTTGAACGCGCCTACTTCACTCGTGTCGCCAAGTATTACGGCGGTTCGATGACGCCGCTCTCCAAACACTCCGGCTTGGAACGCACCCACCTTTATCGTAAGCTGCACCAACTGGGCCTTGAAATCAAGAAAGCTGCCAAAAAGGACGATCCAGCCAAGACGGAAAATGCTGCCGACTCTACAGCTTCCGCCCCACAGGCCGCCTCCCCCAAGATGGTCGCTCACAGTAGCATTTTCGATTCTGATCATGCGACCGACTCTGAAAAGTCATGAAAATTTTGATTGTGGGCGCTGGCCGCATTGGCTGTTCCGTTGCCGAAAGTCTTGTCTCCGAAGCCAATGACATTACCGTCGTTGACCAGGATTCGGAACGCATTGGAGCTCTGCAATCGAGATTCGACCTGCGCGGGGTCGTCGGCAACGCTACGAGCCCTCAGGTGCTTACCGACGCGGGTGCAGCCGATACGGACATGCTGATCGCCGTCACCTCGAGCGACGAGACGAACCTCGTGGTGACGATGCTTTGCGCCCGCATTTTCAACATTCCCACCCGCATCGCACGCGTGCGCAACAACGAACTGCGCGACTACCCCCGCATTCTGGGCGAGGAAGGCTTTGAGGCCACCTCCATCATCTGGCCTGAACAAGCTCTCGTGAGTTATCTCATCAAGCTCATCGACTTCCCTGAAGCCATTCAAGTCCAGGAATTCGGCGAAGGACTTGCAAGCCTGATCGCCGTGCGCGCAAAATCTGGCAGTCCGCTCGTTGGGCGCCCAATCCGAGAACTCTTCACGCATTTGCCTCAGGTCCCCGCCCGCATTGTGGCCATTTTCCGCCGCAACCGTCGACTTGAAGTGAATGCCTCCACCATTGTCGAAGCAGGAGATGAAGTCATCTGCCTGTGCGACACCAGGCATGCCAGGCAAGTCATGGCGGAACTTCGTCATCGAGAACGCCCCGTGCGCAGCATCATGATTGCCGGCAAACCGAGCTTCACCCTCAACCTCGCGCGCATGCTCAAGACGGGAGAAAGCCGTCCGGGCGGAGACTTCGACATTCGGATTCTGGAAAACAATCGAAACGTTGTGAAGCGCCTCTCCCGCGAGCTCGGCGACTCCGCCATGCTCATCGAGGGCGACTTTACGGATGAGGACGTGCTTGACGCAGCCGGCATCGAGACGTGCGACCTTTTTATTGCAGTATCCGAAAACGATGAGAACAACATCCTTGGCGCGCTTCTGGCCAAGAAGCTCGGGGCAGGCAAAACCATCGCGCTCGTCAACCGAAAAGCCTACGGCGATCTGATGCAGGGAAGCCAGATCGACATTACCCTATCCACCACCACCGCCGCGCTCGGCGAATTGATCCGACACGTACGCCGCGGTGACGTTGCTGCCGCCTACAGCCTGAGACGAGGCGCTGCCGAGGCACTCGAAATCGTAGCGCACGGCGATCGACGAAGCTCCAAAGTCGTCGGTCGGCGCATCGGCACCATTTCTCTCCCGGAAGGTTGCGCTATAGGCGCGCTGATTCGAGGCAGCGACGAAAATGCGCTTGTGCTGATGGGCGACAAGGACACCATCATCGAAGCGGAAGATCATGTGATCGTCTTCGTGCCGTCCAAGAAGCTCATCCCGAAGATTGAACGCCTCTTCACGGTCAACGTCGGCTTCTTCTAAGGAGGCCGGAGCGTCATGTTCAACACGATCCGCTATCTGCTGTTGCCTGTACTCAATGCCTCCGGCCCGGTTTTCGTCTGGCTCGCGGCAGCGCTACTCATTCCGTTTGTACTCTCCGTCTCAAAGCAGGACGGCGCGGCAGGCAGCTTTCTGACGTGTCTTCTCATCACGCTCACCACAGGCCTCGCCTTGATGTTTCTGACGCGCCGATGGCGTCGTGAGCTTACTTCAAGACACGGCTTCCTGCTGGTGACGCTCATCTGGACCGCTGTTCCGCTCTTCGGCACGCTGCCCTTCGTCATCGAACGCCCCGACATGAGCTTTGCTCAGCTCTACTTTGAGATGATGTCCTGTCTCACCACGACAGGTGCGACCGTCTTTACGGGACTCGACGAGCTGCCCGTCTCGCTCAACGGTTGGAGATGCTTCCTTTCCTGGATCGGCGGCATGGGCCTCATCGTGCTGTCCGTTGCCATTCTGCCGCTGCTCGGTGTCGGCGGATCACAGATCATCAAGGCTGAAACAACAGGCCCTCTCAAGGAACATCGTCTCACGCCACGCATTGCCGACACGGCCAAGGCGCTCTACATCATCTACCTTGGCGTGTCCGTTGCCTGCGCAATCTCGTACCATCTGGCAGGCATGGAATGGGAGGATGCCATCATGCACATGATGACAACCGTCAGCCTTTCCGGCATCTCCACACACGATGCGAGCTTCGGATACTTCAACAATCCGGTCGTTGACGCAGTGGCCATCGTCTTCATGCTGATCAGCGGCTTCAACTTTTCGCTCCACTTCATTGCTTGGCGACGCAGGAACTTCCTGATCTACCTTCAAGATGCGGAGGCGAGAGCTTGGATAGCAACAGCAACACTGATGTCGGTCCTGACGATCATCGTGCTCGCCGATGCACACGTCTACGATACATCGGCGGAAACAGTCAGGCACGCGCTTTTTTCCGTGGTTTCCGTCATCACAACGACAGGCTACGCAACTGAAGACTACGCCTCCTGGCCGCTCGGACTGCCTTTTCTGCTGCTGACCGTAGCCGCGTTTGCAACATGCGCAGGCTCGACCGGGGGCGGCATCAAGATGGTCCGCCTTTTGATCATTCTCGGTATGATTCGACGAGAAATGACAAAGCTGCTGTTTCCGAAAGCTGTCGTGCCGCTTACGCTTAACAAGATGCCTATCGATGAAAAGGTTTGCGTCGCCGTGCTAGCCTACTTTATGGTCTGGCTCTCATCCTTCGTCATCGGAGGAGCCGTGTTGCTTCTGACCGGGCTTGCCCCCGCGGATGCCGTCAGCGCCGCTTGGGCCATGCTCTCAAACATCGGCCCCGGCCTCGGCAGCGTCGGACCAACCGGGAACTACGCAGCCTTGAGCGACATTCAGCTGTCGATCTGTTCATTCCTGATGCTCATCGGACGTCTTGAGATCTTCACCGTATTTGCGATTTTCACGCGAAACTTCTGGCGGATTTGACGTCGGCAAAAAGACCATCATTCCGGAACCGCCCTACGGACGGCCCCACATGATCGCGTCACCATGCTTGATGGCGCGCTTGATCATGGACTGCAGGGGCACAACACGCTGAAAGAAATTGATTTTCTCGACGGCACTCCTCGCTTCCTTCTCCTCCTCCTCGCGCATACGCAACTCCTCATCATAAGTGCACTCGCGCAGCTTGCGCTCACGCTCCGCCTCGATTTCCGCAAGGCGCTCCTTGTCCTTGCGAGCCTCCTCATCAAGGAGCTTCAGAAGCTCGGGTAACTCGTCGCAGGAAAAAGCCCCTGTCTCGGTCCACGGTCGATCAAGCACCTTGAAGACGCGTCTGGCCGTTTCCTCGAACATGATGAACGGTCCGGTGGCACGGCATGAAAAAAGCACCAGAGACATAGAAGACACTCCCGTTACAAGCTTGGGTTACACTACTTCGCGTAACATACTCTCTGAATTTTATCGTACCTACCGGAGCTTCCTGTGTCTGTCGGGATCTGCATCATCGCCCACGAACCGCTGGCCAGTGCATTGAAAACCTGCGCCCAGCACATTTTCAGCGTCACGGGCGACCCTTTCTGCGATTCCATCGCTACTTTCGATGTTCCTGGCAACGTTGACGTCGAACACGGCGAAGCGCAGGCCCGCAGGCTCATCTCGACCTTCGATGCTGATCAGGACATCCTCATTTTTACGGATGTCCTTGGCGCGACACCATCCAACATTGCTCATCGCCTTCTAGACAGACCGCAGGTCCGAGTCATCACAGGCGTCAATCTGCCCGCACTCATCACCGCTCTCAATCACCACGCGGAATGCGCGGCTCGCATTGCTGTCATAGCCGAGGGAGCTGCCCGAGGCGGCATCTCCACCTCCTACGGCAAGCCTTCCGCCACCAAGGACACCGCCCATGCAGACTAAGCAGCTCACAGTGCTCAACAAACTCGGGCTTCATGCCCGTCCGTGCGCCCTGCTCGCTAAAACCGCAGGCTGCTTTAAATCCTCCATCACGCTCACACACAACAATCACAGCGTAGATGCCAAATCGATTCTCGGCCTCATGACCATGGCCGTCCCCGCTGGCACAACACTCACCATCACCACGGACGGCCCTGACGAAGTGAGCGCCGTCAAGGACATCGCCGCCCTTTTCGACAACAAGTTCGGCGAGCAAGCCTAAGACGGAGAACCCACCATGAGCGACGAAACCCTCGTGACGTCCTCGGGCAGCGCAGGACAGATCACTCCTCCTGAAAAACTGACGGGCATCAGCGTCTATCCCGGCATCGCATTCGGTCTCTGCCAGCACTTTTCCGCCGGTGACCTGGAAGTGCCCCAGTTTGTCATTGAAAAGACCGGCACTCGAGGAGAAATACAGAGACTGCGCGCAGCCATCACTACCGTCGACAAGCAGCTCGGCGCTTTAATTGACTCCGCCGATGAGGACTTGCCGGCCGAGGCAGCAGCATTCATCGACGTCCACCGCACGATCCTGCGCGACCCGGCTCTCATAGAAGAAACCGTCGACATCATCAAGGAAAAGCTCGTCAATGCCGAATGGGCATTGTCCCTGCGCCTCGAAAAAACCCGCCGTGACTTTGAAGCCATCGAAGATGACTACATCCGCGAACGCATCAAGGACATCGCACACGTCGTCCTGCGCGTACAACGCGTACTTACGGGCAGACGCTCCGCCTCCAGCCTCTTGGAAGCGGAAGGGCTTGACGAAACGATCATTCTCGTAGCCGACCAGCTTGATCCCGCAGACATGCTGCTTTTGCGAGGCCGAGACGATCTCGACATCGCCGGCATCATCCTTGAAGAAGGCAGTATCACAAGTCATGCCGTCATTCTTGCGCGATCCCTTGAAATCCCGACGCTCGTCGGCGTAAAAGGCGCCTGCGAGATTCTCGAGACCGACATACCTATTCTGCTCAATGCCGATGAAGAGGTCATCGAGCTCAGCCCTTCCGCCGAAAAGCGCAGAAACGCCCGCCAGCGCATGAAGCTATTGACCGCCGAGAAGAAGCGCCTCAAGAAGCTCAAGCAATTCGACGCGGTCACGTTGGATGGACATACGATTCAGTTGCTTGCGAACATAGCGCTACCCGAAGACGTCAAGGATGCTCATCGCGCCGGCGCCGACGGTGTGGGACTCTTCCGCACAGAATTCCTCTTCATGAACCGCAATGATCTGCCTAGCGAAGATGAGCAATACACTGCGTACTGCCGCGTCATCCGATCCATGAAAGGACAACCCGTCGTAATCCGAATAGCCGACCTTGGCGGCGACAAGGTCATGTCATCGGATGCTCTCGGCAAGCTCACGACCGAACCCCTCGAGGAAATGAATCCCTCTCTAGGTCTCAGAGCCCTGCGATTTTGCTTCGCATATCCGAAGCTCTTCATCACGCAGTTGCGCGCCATTCTCCGTGCTGCGGCCATCGGTTCGGGCAACGTCAGCATCCTGCTGCCGATGGTCACCTCGCCGGAAGATGTCAATCGCGTGCGGGAGTTCATATCTCAAGCTCGCGAACAACTTGCAGATGAAGGTCAGAAATTCGCTGCGAACATTCCCCTCGGCGGCATGATCGAAGTGCCCGCCGCCGTCATGATGCTCAAAGATCTGATCCCGGTCCTCGACTTCTTCTCGCTCGGCACCAACGACCTTGTACAGTACACGCTGGCCGTCGATCGTACAAACGCGGCGGTTTCCAAGTACTATGACGAATGCCACCCGAGCGTGCTTCGCATGATTGCAGCTACCGTTCGGCAAGTTCATCAGGCCGGCAAGAGCGTGTCCGTCTGCGGTGAAATGGCCGCTCGACAAGAACTCGTTCCGTTCTTCATCGGACTGGGTTGCACGCGACTATCGATGACGCTCACCCAGATTCCCACCATCAAGAAGCGTATTCTGAAAACAGACAGAGCCAAGGCAGAAATCTTCGCCACCAGCGTGTTGCGGCGCCGTTCCGTCAAGGCAGTCCACCAATCCTTTATTCAAGAGGAGGAGGCCTTCCAGAATAGGAAGGTCGCTGATCCGTCCACCACCCTATGAGCAATTCCTACGAAAAACCTCTGACCGACGCAGAATTCGTCGAACTCGGCGAACTGCTTGCGGCCATGCCGGAACCGTTTGAGCCGATGGAGCCCGACTATATGGACGGCTTCTTGACCGCGCTCTTGTGCCTACCCGACGAGCCGTCGCCCGCCGACTGGATGCCCTACATCTTCGACTCTCAAGCCCGAAAGGATGCTGCGCTTACTGATCCGGACGAACAAGATCGCTTGGAAGAACTCATCTATCGCCGATACCGTTCAATTGACTCGACGCTTGCCCGTTGCCGCCCCGCCGACCCAATCATCTATGAAATCGAGGACAATCGCGGCCGTCCGATGCGCGGCGCCGACAGCGTCGCCGCCGTCATCCCGTTTGCACTCGGCTTCTCTGAAGTAATCAACCGTTGGGAAGGCCTCAAGGACAGCACGGATGATCGCATCAACGGCGCTCTGCTGGGCATTCTCCGCCACCTGCCGGATGACGTGGCCGGGGACCTGTCGGAAATCAAGGCAGAGCTCGATATGGAAAGTCCGATTGAAAACCTTGACCAGGCGTTGGAAGACATCGCTGAAAGCGTCGCGGAAATTGCGGCTGTCACCCGAGGCTTCGAAAAACAAGAGGAACCTCCCAAAAAGAAATTCCCACAGAAGAATCAGCGCCGCCAACAGGGCAGTCGCCGTCGTTGACGCCAAGGTTGCCTCTGCATCCCTTTCTGCATCAAGGCTCGCGGGCCTGCCTGCTTACCCACCAGACGAGCAGAATTACAGGTAGGCCCATTGATGCCGTCAAAAAAAAGAAATTCTGATAGCCGATCGCTTCGACCATTACGCCGGAAAAACCTGCGATGAACTTGGGTAAAAGCAGCATCAAGCTGCTGAAGAGAGCGTACTGAGTCGCTGAGTAGGCTTTGTTTGTCAAGCTCGAAAGATAGGCAATGAAGGCCGCACTTGCGAGTCCGGCAGCCAGATTATCCGCCGATACCGTGAAGATGAGAAATGCCACGCTGTGCCCAATACCTGCAAGCGCGGCAAAAAGAAGGTTGGTAACCGCCGCCAGAACCGCGCCTACAGCCATGGTCTTGAGAATCCCTAAGCGCATCGTTACAATGCCGCCGACAAAGGCGCCTGCAAGCGTCATCACGACGCCGAACACTTTGGAAACCGTTGCAATCTCCTCCTTGGTAAACCCAGCGTCCGAGTAGAAAGGATTGGCCATCACGCCCATGACGATGTCGGAGATGCGGTAGGTAGCGATCAAAAGCAGAATGCCCGCCGCCGCCCAACCAAAGCGCCTGAAGAAGTCTCGGAAGGGAGCAACGGCATTGAGTGCGATGCGCTCGGGCCATGGCAGACGCACATTCTCGGCGAGCTGAGGGGCCGCTTCGGGCTCCTTCACGAAGAATACCGTCAACACGCCCACACCCATGGAGCATGCCATGCCCAGATAAGCAAACTTCCAAGCGTGCGGGAAATAGCCCGTTTCACCACCGGCGCTCCAGGCCGCCAAAGCGAGCGTTCCCGCGCCGGCCCAGATCATTGCCAACCGGTAACCCGTCTGATACATGGCCGCGAGCACCGCTTGAAGCTTCGATTCGGCGGATTCAATCCGATACGCATCCAACGCTATATCCTGAGTTGCCGAAAAAAAAGCGCACGCAAGAGCAAAAAACATGATGCTCTTAAGATGAAACTGGGGATCCGACACTGCCATGCCTGCCAGCGCCGCCATCACGCCCGCCTGAGAAAGGAGGAGCCATGAACGGCGACGTCCGAGCAGACGTCCGAGCACTGGAATTTGCAACCTATCGACTACCGGCGCCCATACCCATTTGAAGCCGTAAACTAAGCCTATCCAGCTGAAGAAGCCTATGGTCTTCAAGTCCACGCCTGCTTCCCGAAGCCAAAAGCTGAGCGTTCCAAGAATAAGAAGCAAAGGCAGTCCCGAACTGAACCCCAGCAGGAACATCCTGACAGGTTGAGGCTTCAGGTATACCTTGAAATCGGATATCAGCGCACTGATGTTCATAGAAATTCAGCGCGGAAATCTCCGTCTATAACGGGAGAGAAAGCGCCGTTCGCCTTTCGCAGTTCAGTTAAACCAGATCGCTTTTTGTCAACCATGTCCACTCACCCGGCTTTAGGGTCTCGGGCATTACGTAGAGACCAAAAGCGGAGCGATGAAGGCCGTCGCATCGATTGGAACAAGCTGCGATCATGCGCTTGACCTGATGATATTTGCCCTGCACGAGCGTCATGCGAAGATGATGCTCATCAAGGATTTCCACATTCTTGGCGGCCACAGGCTTGGGGTCATCGTCAAGCACGACACCCGTCATGAGCTTTTCACGCGTCTTTTCATCCACGGGATGACGGCAGACGACGTCATAGACCTTCGAGACGTGACGCTTGGGATGAATGAGACGATGCTGCAATGCACCGTCGTCCGTGAAGATCAGCACGCCGGTCGTGTCGACGTCAAGCCGGCCGACGGGCTGCATATTGCGGCGACGAAGCGGACTCGGCAACAACGTCATGACGGACGGGTGAGCAGAAGGTTTCATCGAACATTCATAGCCAGACGGCTTGTGGAGCGCAATAATTGCCTTCTCATGATAGGGCCAATCGCTTCCCAAGCAACGAAAAACGAGTCCGTCGAGCTCAACGTCCTCGTCCGGATCGTCATGAACGACGCCGGCAATTTCAACAGCACCAGAAGCCACCATTGCCGTGCAGTCGTAACGCGTACCGAAGCCTTGTGAAAAAAGCACATCTTTGAGCAGCATTCGTCAATTCTCTAAAACAAAGTCATAGTCGATGGTAAGGGGCGCGTGGTCTGAAAACTTCTCGTCTGGATAAATCGACGCCGCTCGGGCGGAGGTCGCCACATTTTCAGTGGCCAGATGATAGTCGATGCGCCAACCAACATTCTTGGCGCGGGCCTGCCCTCGGTGGCTCCACCACGTGTACTGCTCGGGTCTTGCATCGACAAGACGGAAAACATCGCACCAACCATGGTTCTCGAAAAGATCCGTCAACCACTGCCGCTCTTCGGGAAGGAAGCCCGAATTTTTGACGTTTCCCTTCCAATTCTTGAGGTCAATCTCCTTGTGGGCAATGTTCACGTCGCCGCAAAGAATGATGCGTCTGCCGGAGGCCTTGAGTTCATCCAAGTGCTTCAAAAAGGAATCCAGAAAGCGAAATTTCGCCTCCTGCCTCTCCTCCGAAGAGGATCCTGACGGAAAATAGCAGGAAATGACGCTTAAATGACCGAAAATCGCCTCAACATAGCGACCCTCAGCATCAAACTCGGGATCCCCGAATCCGTACCGAATCTCATCCGGCTTTAGACGACACCAAATGCCGCAACCGGAATAACCTTTCTTCTGCGCACAGTGGAAGAATGCGTGATAGCCAGGAAGTTCAGCCACTTCGGCGGGGATATCTCCCTCCTGAGCCTTGAGTTCTTGAATGCAGAGCACGTCCGCATCCTGATCCAAGAACCACTTGAAGAAACCTTTGGTCAGTGCCGAACGCACGCCGTTGGCATTAAAAGTCACGATACGGAACATCGGAGTCCTTTAGAAACAAGATTTGCAGAGCTAAGGATACCGAGGTTTAGCAGTACAATGCCACACAATCCCGCGAGGTCGTGCGACCTCTTTTTTCCTTATTGAAAAAACAGTCATGCAACCGATTCAAGAACAGTTCATCGAATTCGCTCTGCAAGCCAACGTCCTTCGCTTCGGCGAGTTCAAAACCAAGGCCGGCCGTCTCTCCCCGTACTTTTTTAATGCCGGCCTCTTCAACACCGGCGCCCTGCTTGATCGTCTCGGCGAGTTTTACGCAAAGACGCTTCTGGAGACTCGCAATTCCGGCCGCATCGAGTTCGACATGATCTTCGGCCCGGCCTACAAAGGCATCCCGCTGGCCGCCTCCGTGGCCATGAACCTTGCGCGCCTCGGCTGTGACGTACCCTGGGCCTTCAACCGAAAGGAGGCCAAGGATCATGGGGAAGGCGGTGTGATTGTCGGCGCTCCACTCCAGGGCAAGGTCGTAATCATCGACGATGTGATCTCTGCGGGCACTTCCGTGCGTGAATCCGTCAAGATCATTCAGGCCAACGGTGCCGTGCCTTCCGGCGTGCTGATTGCCCTTGATCGACAGGAACGTGGCGGAAACGCCGTTGACATGACGGAAACTTCCGCCGTCCAAGACGTCGAAAAGACCCTCGGCATGAACGTCGCCTCCATCATCTGCCTCAACGATCTTCTGGCCTTCATGGACGGCGAGACGGACATGGCCAGAGCCGTCTCCTCCCACAAGGCAGCCGTGGCTGCCTACCGCACTCGCTACGGCGCCTGAACAGCGCGTTGAGCACTCTTTTGCAGGTAACAAAAAAAGGAATCGCCTTCTGACGATTCCTTTTTTTCATTAACCTCGTCAAGCATTGAGCTTCTGACGAAGGATTTCATTGACTTGGGCAGGATTCGCCTTTCCGCGCGTCGCCTTCATGCACTGCCCGACGAGGGCATTGAAAGCCTTTTGTTTGCCTGCACGGAACTCGTCAACCGACTTCTGGTTGGCCGCGATCACTTCATCAATGATGCCCTCAAGCGCACCCGTATCCGAAATTTGCTTCAACCCCTTGCCCTCGATGAGAGCATCAACGTCGGCACCCTCACCATCCCAGACAGCCGCAAAAATCTGCTTGGCGCCCTTCTGATTTACAGTATTGTCGAGCACGCGACCAAGAATAGCGGCAAGAATGTCGGGCGTTACGGGAGCTTTGCTGAAGGTCATGCCCTCAACGCCGTTGACGGCAGCAGAGAGTTCGCCCATGACCCAATTTGCCGCCATCTTACGGTCAGAAACCTTGTTGGCGAGCGCAACATAATAATCAGCAATGTCTCGACTCGCGGTCAACATCGATGCATCATACTGCGGCAGACCGAATTCGGACTGCAATCGCTCACAGAGCTGATGCGGGAGTTCAGGCATTTCGCCACGAACCCGTTCAATCCAGTCATCGCTGATTTCGAGCGGGAGAAGGTCAGGATCCGGGAAATAGCGATAATCCATCGAATCTTCTTTCGTGCGCATCTGACGCGTCTCGCCCTTGTCCGGATCATAGAGACGCGTAGCCTGAACCACTGTGCCACCGTCCTCGATGAGTTCAATCTGACGACGAACTTCGTAGTCAATAGCCTCCTGCAGGAAACGGAAGGAATTCAGATTCTTGATTTCACAGCGAGTGCCGAACTCCTTCTGGCCAACCGGACGTACAGACACATTGGCGTCACAGCGGAAGTTGCCCTCCTGCATATTGCCGTCCGAGATCCCCAACCAGACCACCAGTGCATGGAGCGCACGAGCATAACCGACAGCTTCGGCTGCGGAACGCATTTCCGGCTCCGTCACAATCTCAAGAAGCGGAGTGCCGGCACGATTGAGGTCAATGCCGGAGCATCCTTGAAGCAGACCGTGAATAGACTTGCCTGCGTCCTCCTCTAGATGAGCGCGCGTCAGGTTGACGGTTTTGACGTACGGATCCCCTTTTTTGGGCTGAACCGGAAAAGTCAACTTGCCGCCAACAACAACCGGGAGCTCGAACTGGCTGATCTGATAGCCCTTGGGCAAATCCGGATAAAAATAGTTCTTGCGGTCAAAAACCGAATGATTGGCGACGGTCGCATCAATGGCAAGACCAAAACGGATGGCTTTTTCAACGGCACTGTGGTTGAGCACCGGCAAGCTACCTGGGAGAGCCAAATCCACATAGCAGGCGTTGACATTGGGTTCATCGCCGAAATGGCGGGCTGCGCCTGAAAAAATCTTGGAGCGGGTCGAGAGCTGAACGTGCGTCTCAAGACCGATCACAACTTCCCACTGCATGTTTTATTTCTCCTGAGACCTCAATAACCAGCCGGATGGCGAAGATGCCAATCCGTTTCCCGTTGCCAGGCAGCTGCAACTCCAAGCAAGCGCGCTTCACTGAACGTTTCCCCGAGCAACTGAAAGCCCAAGGGGCGGCCGTTGGAATGGATGCCGCACGGCACTGAAATACCCGGCAGGCCCGCGAGAGAGGCGGGAATGGTGTAGAGATCGGACAAATAGGCCGAAACAGGATCGGCGTTGGCGCCAAAATCATAAGCAGTCCCGACCGTCACGGGACTGATGATCACGTCAACCTTCTTGAAGGTTTCGTGGAATTCCTTGGCAATCAGGCGACGAACCTTCTGGGCCTTCAGATAGTACGCGTCGTAGTAGCCATGCGAAAGCACATACGTACCGATCATGATGCGGCGCTTCGGTTCGGCGCCGAAGCCCTCATTGCGGGACTTCTTGATCATGTCCACGATGTCCGCGTACTCTGCAGCGCGATGACCATATCGAACACCGTCAAATCGCGACAAATTTGAACTGGCTTCAGCACAGGCCACGACATAATAGACGGGCACGCCGAGTTCGGCCATCGGCAACTCAATATCGACGATTTCCGCCCCCAAGCGACGATACGTTCCAATCGCCTCCTCGATGGAGGCACGAAGCTCGGAATCAAGTCCTTCGCCGAGCCACTTGCGAGGCACGCCGATGCGCAGGCCGGCCACGCCGTCGTTGAGGTGTCGCTTGAAGTCTTCGGCAGGCTTGTTGACAGACGTGGAGTCCTTCGGATCAAACCCGACCATGCTGCCGAGCACCCAGGCGCAGTCCTCAGCCGAGTGACCAAGAAGGCCGGCAGTATCGAGCGAAGAAGCAAAGGCGATCATGCCGAGGCGGGACGGACGGCCATAAGTGGGCTTCATCCCCGTCACGCCGGTGAAGCTGGCCGGTTCACGAATGGAGCCGCCGGTATCGGTACCGGTGACAATCGGGGCCAGCCCCGCAGCCACTGCACTCGAGGAACCCCCGGAAGACCCCCCGGGCACGGCATTGCAATCCCAAGGATTGAACACTTTGCCGTAGGCCGAATTTTCATTACCGGACCCCATGGCAAACTCATCGCAATTGAGCTTGCCAAGGCAGACCATGCCCTCATCCTTGAGCTTGCGAACGACCGTGGCGTCAAAGGGGCTCATGTAGCCCTCGAGCATGCGGCTCGCCGCAGTGGAAGCCCATTCGCGGGTAACAAAAATGTCCTTGTGCGCAATGGGAATGCCGGTAAGCGGCGTGGCCGTGCCTGCGGCGATCCGCTCATCGGCCCTGCGAGCCTGTTCAAGGGTGACTTCCGGGCGAACGTCAAGGAAGGCGTTGAGATTCTGATGAGCCTCTATGCGGGCCAGATAATGTTGGGCAAGTTCGACCGCTGAAACTTCACGGGCGGCCAGCATTCGGGACAGTTCGGCCACCGAAGCGAAAGTAATGTCCTTTTCCATTTCCTGCTCGTTCGATTATTCAATGACCTGAGGCACCAAGAAGCAACCTTCCGCCTGCTCCGGCGCATTCTTCATGTTTTCGCTGCGGTTCACTTCTTCCGAGACGACGTCATCACGCAGACGCTGAACGCCGTCGTGAGGATTGGGCATGGGAGCAATGCCCGTCGTATCCACGGAGCTGATGCGTTCGATCATCTGAAAAATATCGTTAAGCTCGCCCTGAACGATCCTGGCCTGCTCATCGGAAATGTCAATACGGCCAAGGTCGGCAATACGGCGAATGTCGTCCATCGTAAGGGACATAGTCGTGCTTCTCTTATGCGGTTTAAATTCGAGGAATTGCTTCGTTCCCGAGGAGGAATCTTTTTAAGCTTTGAAACACTCAAACACAAGAGAGCAAAGCTCGCGAGCCGATTTCATACTCCAGCGGGCGATCAGTTAGTTTATCATTAACAGATTGCTTCTGGGTCTCGCCAAACCCGCGCCGTCCGCGATTTTCAGCGCTTTCGGCACCGTTCCATCCCCTCCCTCGAAGCGGCCGCTTCGCCCTACACCAGGCAACAGAAAATGTTTGGATTCTTCCGCAATTACTTTTCCAATGACCTTGCCATTGACCTCGGCACCGCCAACACGCTCATTTACATGCGCGGCAAGGGCATCGTTCTGAATGAACCTAGCGTTGTTGCCATTCGCCAGGAAGGCGGTCCAAACGGGAAGACCACCATTCACGCCGTCGGGCACACAGCCAAACAAATGCTCGGGCGCGTACCCGGCAACATCAACGCCATCCGTCCGATGAAGGACGGCGTGATCGCCGATTTCACGGTGACCGAGCAGATGCTCAAGCAGTTCATCCGAATGGCTAGTCCCTCACGCCTTTTCGCACCGTCTCCGCGCATCATCATCTGCGTTCCCTGCGGCTCAACGCAGGTCGAACGCCGTGCGATCAAGGAAAGCGCCTTGGCCGCTGGCGCCTCCGAGGTCTACCTGATTGAAGAACCGATGGCCGCCGCCATCGGGGCCGGCCTCCCTGTTAATGAAGCTGCCGGCTCCCTCGTCGTCGACATCGGCGGCGGCACGACCGAAGTGGGCCTTATTTCCCTTGGCGGCATGGTTTATGCCGGCTCCGTGCGCGTCGGCGGCGACAAGTTTGACCAAGCCATCATCAACTACATCCGCCGCAACTTCGGCATGCTCATCGGCGAACCGACAGCCGAGATGATCAAGAAAAAAATCGGTTCTGCCTTCCCGGGCTCCGAAGTCATGGAAATCGAAGTCAAGGGCCGCAACATTGCGGAAGGCGTCCCCCGCACCTTCACCGTCCACTCCAATGAAATTCTCGAGGCCCTCTCCGAACCGCTCAACCAGATCGTGGTCGCCGTCAAGAATGCGCTCGAGAAGACGCCGCCGGAACTCGGCGCAGACATTGCCGAACACGGCCTCATGCTGACGGGCGGCGGCGCCTTGCTTCGCGACCTAGACCAGCTTCTCAAGGAAGAGACCGGCCTGCCCGTGCACGTTGCGGAAGAGCCGCTCAACTGCGTTGTAAAGGGCTGCGGCATCGCCTTGGAAAACATGGACAAGCTGCGCACCGCTTTCGCCGCCGGCTAACCGACTCCCGGACTGCGCCTGAGGGATCGTCCCGAGCGCAATGTATGTTTCACTCGAAGGCAAGAATCCCGAGGACTGATCTTCATGGAATACGGCCCGCCACCACTCTTCAGACAGGGCATTTCTGCACGAGTCAGATTTTTGTTCTTCGTTCTGATCTGCGTCATTCTCATCTTGGTCGACGGGCGCCTGCGGTCACTCGACAATTTTCGCAGCGCGGTGATCCGCTTTACCACCCCCATGGTGCATTTCGCCACCCTTCCCATCACATTGCTCGGCGAGGGCGAAGGATATTTCATCAGCAAAGTCAAGCTCAAGACCGCCAACGACCAGCTGCTCGAAAACAATCAGAAGCTCTCGCTCGAAGTCGCGCGCCTGCGTGAAATGCGCGAGGAAAACGAACGTCTTCGACAACTCGTCAACGCTGTTCCGCGTGGAGCCGACCGCGTAGTCACGGGCGAAGTGCTCGGCCGCGTCTCCGATCAGTTCACACGCCGTCTTCAGATCAATCTCGGGGAAAAGAGCGGCATCATGCAAGGCATGCCCGTCATCGGTGCCTTCGGCATTTTGGGACAGATCACGCGCGTGGCTGCCACACAATCCGAAATCACCCTCATCACAGATCATCGCCAACGCATCGCAGTCATGAACGAGCGCACGGGCGAACGATACATTCTGGCGGGAACGGGAGAAGAGTTGATGGACCTGCTCTTCGTGCAGCCGTCCGCCGACATCAAGGGCGGCGACCGACTGGTTACTTCGGGACTCGACAAAATCTTTCCCAGGCAGATCATGGTGGGCACCGTAAACGAAACCCTTCACAAACCCGGGGAAACCTACATGGCTGTATCGGTCATTCCTAGCGTCGAACTCGAGGACATCCAGTTTGCCACGGTCATTTTGACAAATCCCAACGTCACGTCCGTCTTTGACAAGAAGGAGCAAGACGGCACCATCAGGCGCAGGGCCGGACGATGAAGCAGTACAAAACCCTAGACTTGAACGACGGCCGCGGGGGAGAGCACATTCAAACCCGGGCCCGCCCCCTATGGATCGTCTGCACGTTTCTGATCAGCTACCTGTTCAATCTGGCAGGCTCGACGGCGAACGTCCTCTGGCTCCCCGATCCGTTGGCACTCACGCTCATTTATTGGACCATCCATCATCCGCGGCACGTCGGCATGACCATCGCATTCATCTGCGGCCTTCTCATGGATGTGCAAAACGGCAGCGTGCTCGGCCAGCAGGCACTGGCCTACGTCATTCTGTCCTTCTCAGCCTATTCGCTGCACCGCAGACTGCCTTGGTTCGGTCTATTCGGCCAGGCGCTCCACATTCTGCCCCTTCTTCTAGTTTCGCAGATCGTTGTTCTGATGATCCGTCTGTGGTTTGACGGCCTATGGCCCGGTCTTCCCTGGTTCCTGCAGAGCTTCACGAGCGCCGCCTTGTGGCCGGCTGCCTCTCTCATGCTCTCTCTGCCGGAGAGACGATCGCTCGAACGAGAGTCGGCATAAGGGAGAATCGGCAAGGTGGCTCTGGACTTCAAGCAAGTCGACGCGGACCTAGGTCCCTTCAGAAAGCGTCTGCTCTTCGTTTTTTTTCTGGTGATCGTACTCTTCTGCGTTCTGATCGGACGCTTTGCATGGCTTCAGATCATCAACAAGAACGCCTACAAGGAACGTGCGGAGAAAAACCGCACGGTCACCGTCGTGTCTCAAGCCGCCCGCGGCCTCATCTACGATCGAAACGGCCAGCTGCTCGCCAAGAACATCCTGGCCTACTCTCTGGAAATCACGCCGGACAAGGTATCCGATGTTGCCCAAACCATCGACGCACTCTCGGAGATCATCCCTATTACGACGGCGGACCGCCGCCGCTTCGTCCGCCTGCGCGAAGATCTCAATCGCTACGACTCCATACCGATTCGTCAGGAGCTAACCGACGAGGAAGTCGCCGTCTTCACCGGACAACAGTGGAGATTTCCGGGCGTCGAAATCAACCAACGCGAATACCGCGTGTATCCGAACGGCGCCGTAGGCAGTCACATTCTCGGCTACATCGGTTCGCTTTCACAGTCGGACAAGAAACGCCTGATCAGCGAAGGCCTCATTGACGACTATGAAGGCGAACGCGTCATCGGCAAAGTCGGCATTGAGCGCAGCTACGAAAACATCCTGCACGGCATCCCCGGTCACGAAACGCTTGAAATCACGGCGGGCGGCCACGCCGTGCGCTCGCTAGCCTTCGAGCCGCCGAAGGCAGGCAAGAACCTGCAGCTGACGATCGACATGAACCTTCAGCGTGTCGCGGAAAACGCCATGAAGGGGAAGGTAGGCGCCATCATCGCGATTCAACCCAAGACTGGTGAGATCCTCTCCTTCGTCTCCATGCCGACCTATGATCCGAACCTCTTCCCGGGCGGCATCGACCCGAAGTCCTGGTCTCAGCTCAACACTGCCGAAACCAAGCCTCTTCTCAACCGCGCCATGAGAGGCCTCTACCCGATCGGCTCGACGTACAAGCCGTTTGTCGCGCTTGCCGGTCTCGAAACCGGAGCTACGACGGCGGACTTCATCCTCGACGACACCGGCGTCTTCACGCTCGGCAAGCACAGATTCCGCGACATGAGCGGCGTTCCCAAAGGCAGGCTTGATCTGCGCAAATCAATCGCCGTTTCGTCCGACGTTTACTACTACTGGCTCGCCACCCGCATGGGCGTCGACACCATCCATGACTTCATGGTGCCGTGGGGCTTCGGCCAGAAAACCGGAATTGATCTGGTGGGCGAACAAACCGGCCTATTGCCCAGCCGTGAATGGAAGGAGGCCCGCATCAAGCAGCCTTGGATGATCGGCGACACGCCGTCGATAGGCATAGGACAAGGCTACAACGCCTTTACACTTCTGCAGCTTGCACACGCCACGTCTACGCTGGCCAACCGCGGCATCGTGATGACACCTCACCTTGTCAAGCGAATCACGGACCCATCCACAAATGTGATTGAAGACGTCCCCGTCAAGCCCGCCACGGTCATTCCTCTCAAGCCTAAAAACGTCGAAACTGTGATTGCCGGCATGACGGATGTCGCCACCAAAGGCACGGCTCGCTTCGTCTTCAAAGGCGTGCCCTACACCGTTGCCTGCAAAACAGGCACCGCACAGGTTGTCACCATTGCTCAGGACGACAAGTACGACGCTAAGAAACTGGCCAGGAAACACCACGACCACGCGCTTTTCATTGCCTTTGCACCGGCCCGGAACCCGCGCATAGCGCTTGCCGTGCTAGTTGAAAACGGCGGCTTCGGCGCCCAGGCCGCCGCGCCCGTCGCACGCCAACTCATTGACTACTGGCTCACCGGCGCAAATTCGCTCGACCTTCCGCCGCCGAAGGGTGTTCCTCTCATCACGCAACGGCGCAACCGCTGAGGAGCGCTCTTGACATGATTGAAACCGTTTCCAGAACCAGCTACGCGGTCCTTCGGTACCTGGCCACTCGCCTGTTGCGCATCGACCTGATGCTGCTCGCTCTCGTTGTCACCCTGACAACGATCGGCTTCATCGCACTGTTCTCTGCAGGCTACAGTTTTCCATGGCGCATCGAGGGCCAGATACGAAACATCGCCATTGCGAGTGTCGTCATGTTGGTCGTGTCATGCATTCCCGTAAAGATCTTCCAGAAAGCGACCGTATCGATCTTCATCATAGGTTGCGTGTTGCTTCTTCTGACGCACTTCTTCGGCGTCACCGTCAAAGGCGCCACACGCTGGCTCAACGTTGGCGTGCGCATACAGCCATCGGAGATCATGAAGCTCGCCGTTCCGATGATGCTCGCCTGGTACTACAACATCAGGGGAGAAAACGTCTGCAATTGGGATCATCTCGCCGCTTTCGCCATGATGGCCGTGCCGGTCGGCCTCATCATGAAACAGCCAGACCTCGGCACCTCGATTCTTGTGCTCATCGCCGGCGCATCCGTCATTTTCTTCGCCGGACTCAGCAAGCGCATACTGCTTTCGCTCACTGGTATTCTGATTTTGTCACTGCCGGTCATTTGGAATCTGATGCACGACTACCAACGCCAGCGCGTACTCACTCTGCTTGATCCGTCCAGCGATCCTCTCGGCAAGGGTTTCCACATCCTGCAGGCTCTCATCGCCATCGGCTCTGGCGGCTTCTCAGGCAAAGGCTGGATGGAAGGTACGCAAGCCCACCTAGACTTCATTCCTGAACGCACAAGCGACTTCCTCTTCGCCGTTTTCAGCGAAGAGTTCGGATTCGTGGGCAATCTCGTGCTGCTCGCGCTTTACACAGCCCTCATCGGACGCAGTTTCTACATCGCAGCCTACGCCGAAACACGCTTCGCCCGGCTGCTTGCGGGGGCGATCGGCTGCATCTTCTTTACCTATACCTTCGTCAACATGGGCATGGTCAGTGGTATTCTGCCCGTGGTAGGCGTGCCGCTGCCTTTCATGAGCTATGGCGGCACAGCCCTTCTCATCCTCGGCGTCTGCACGGGTATCCTGCTGTCCATCTCCGCCGAGTCCAAGCATTGACTTGCTGCATCAGAAAAGAGCTTGCGCCACTTCCATGAAAAAACTTTGCCTCGCCGCCGTTACGGTCGTTACCGTGCTTCTGTTGAGCGCCTGTTCCACAGGCTCCAAGTATTATCAGCACGACGGACCACCGTCCTCGTCAACTGAGCTTGACACGACGAATGCCACGCCACGAGTCGAGCATTTCTACCCGGCTTCGCTGCGTCCTTACACAGTCATGGGTCAGCGCTATGTACCCATCACAAGCGACGTCAAGATGACCCAGACCGGCATAGCCTCTTGGTACGGCAAACAGTTCCACGGCAACAAGACGGCCATCGGCGAAATATACGACATGCACGCCATGTCTGCTGCTCACCCCACGATGCCGTTGCCGAGCTATGCACGCGTCACCAATCTTGAAAATAGTCGCTTTGTCATTGTGCGCGTCAACGACCGCGGTCCTTTTCTCCACAACCGCGTCATGGATCTGTCCTACGCAGCCGCCACTGCACTTGGCTATGCCGACAAGGGCACTGCGCGCGTGAAAGTGGAGCGCCTGACCAATCAGGAAATTGCCGCCGGCACGTGGAAGTCCGGCCAGGATCTTGCATCCTCCTCCGGCGCCTCAACTCAACCCCAGACGCCCAACCTGTCCGGCACGACTGCCGCCAATACCATCGTGACTGAGCCCGCCCCCGGCTGGAGCGTGCAAATCGGCTTTTTCACAGAGCGCGACAACGCACTCGCCTATGCTGCTCATGCCGAGGCCGTACTGGCTTCGACTGCCTTCCCCCAAAGCGCCCGCCTTGTTCGCGACCAAGGCGGCTATCGCGTCGTACTCGGCAGCGGCATGTCCCTCAATGAAGCACGTTCAGCCGCCATGCAGATCAAAGACATCATCGGCAGCGGTGCTTTTGCTGTTCAGAAATAACCTCTCAAGCTTTTGAAAGAAATACTCGTCGAGGAAATCACATGCTGCTTCCGTCCAATGTCTACGAATCCATCCACCGCGCGTGGACGGGTGACACCCTTGAAGGCCTCATGGACTTCATCCGAATTCCCGCCAAATCCCGCGCCTTCAACCCCAGCTGGGAAACCGACGGCATTCTGAAACGCGCACTCGAGGACTCGGCCCGATGGGGGCGTCGCCTGCTGCCCGCTGCTGAATTTGAAATCATCGAAAAATCCGGCATTCCGCCGGCACTTTTCATTCGCATTCCCGCATCAGGCAACCACACTGGCAAGCCTGCATTCTTTTACGGACATCTCGACAAACAGCCTGAAACCGTCGGCTGGAATGAAGGCCTCGGCCCCTGGACGCCCGTCGTGCGCGATGGCCGTCTCTACGGCCGCGGAGGCGTTGACGACGGCTACAACTACTACCTGACGCTTACCGCCGTGAAGGCGCTGAAAGATGCCGGCATTGCACATCCAGAGATATTCTGTCTTTATGAGACGGACGAAGAATCCGGCTCCCGTGATCTCGTTCAGTACATTCAGGCGCTAGCCCCGCGCATCGGCACGCCGGCCTTCATTGCCATCGCCGACCTCGGTTGCAACGACATGAAACGCGTCTGGCTCACCCAGTCATTGCGGGGCACGGTCTCGCTCACGGTCGATGTGCGCGTGCTCGACACGCCGTCGCATTCCGGCTTGGCCGGCGGTGTCGTGCCGAGCTCCTTCCGCATCATGCGCGCACTGTTGGCGCGCATTGAGGACGCTCAGACGGGTGAGCTTCTGTTGCCCGAGCTCAACTGCGAAGTGCCCGAAGACATTCTCGACAGTCTCCGCTCTCTTGCTCAAGAAAGCGATGTACGCCAATGCTTCGACTGGACCGGCGACACGCATGCCCAAGCAGAAACCGCGTTTGAGGCTCTACTCGCGAACACCTGGAAGCCCTCCATGTGCGTGGTGGGTGCCGACGGCCTGCCGCCATGCGACAACGCTGGCAACGTGCTCCGCTCCAACACCTCGCTTCGCCTCTCCTTCAGAACGCCGCCTCTTGTCGACGCAAAGGCGGCTCTCCAGACCATCATCCGCGTTCTGACTACAAACGTGCCCTGCGGCGCTCAGGTGAGCGTAAGCCGCGCGGAGGCCGCTTCCGGCTTTGTGTCTGCACTGCCCACCGGCTGGCTTCGCAATACGCTGGAAAATGCCGGCGAAGCAATCTTCGGCAACAGCACAGGCTATCTCTTCTGCGGTGCCTCCATCGGCACCCTGCCCGCCTTCAAGGCTGCATTTCCTGAGAGTCCTTTCGTCAACACCGGAGCACTTGGCCCCGCATGCAACGCACATGCGCCCAACGAATGGCTGGATCTTGCATACGCCGAAAAGCTTACCTGCATCTTCGCCGAACTCATCGCAGGCATTCCGCGCGGAGACCAAGCATGAGGAGAGACTGCGTCACGCAAATCATCGTCGACTGGGGCGGCGGCGAATGGGAAAACTTCGCCACACCGTTTGAAGCTGAGCAGTTCATCAATGCAATGCTGGATGAACTCGACATCCCGAAGGCCGCCTGGCGTGAGGACATGCAAGGCAACAAGAAATGGGATTACGAAATCGTCGAGGACGACAACGGCCTCATCAAACTCGTGGATTGACGGAGAACTTCAGATGACCTGCCCCCTTTGCACGAACCACGCACAATCCGAAATTTGGCGCAACAGCAATTTTTACCTCATTGATGCGGAGGACCCAAGATTTCCCTGCTATCTCAGGATAGTTTCATGTCGACATGTTCCGGAAATGTCCTCACTCACGCCTGAAGAACGAATACAGCTTTGGGACATTCTCAACGCGGTGGAGGAGGAAATCATCAAGGCTCTGCATCCGCACAAAGTAAATCTCGCGCAGTTCGGCAACATGGTTCCTCACCTGCACTGGCACGTCATTGCCCGTTGGAGGGACGACACGCATTTTCCGGAATGCCCTTGGGGGCCAGCGCAGCGCAACGTTCCTGAAGCGATTCAATCCGAACGCCGCCTCAGAACGGAAGCACTCAAGCCCGTGCTTCGCGAAGTGCTTGAAAAACGTTTTGGGAACTGATCACAATTCCTTTGGACATACGCTCAGGCCGATCTTCTCGGCCTTTGAGCGCTTGAGCAAAGCCCTGACCTGCTCTTCGCCGACTCCGTTGAAGACTAGTGCGACGCGTTTGACCGCAACGTTGTTGTACCGCGTCACCCTGACGTTCGTAAGACCATTGTCAAGCGCAAACTTCTTTGACCAGAGTTCGGCCGACTTCTCGTCGGCAAAGGTCTCCACCACCAGTGCATGGCCGCCCGCCTCCAATGCTGCGATCGAACAATTCTCCGCAGCATCCCTGCAAAGCGCCTCGAGGCTCTTCCGAGCCTTCTGCCGCGTAAACGGTCCAACATAGACGGCGTAGCGCGTGTCACTGTAGGGAATGATGGTCAACTGCCCCATTACGTCTACTTTCTCAAAGAACCTACGGTATTTCGGCAGTTGCTTCTCCGGCAAAGGGCCGAAAACCACGCAACTCAATCCCGCCAACTTCGACTCGTTCACCGGCTCCAGCAACGGCGTCCCATCGTCATCATCCGCTGCCGTTGTCTTCGCAACAGCATCGTCCTGTACGATCGGAGCTTCAATCTTCAGATGATCCGGCTTCACGAGCTCGGGCGATCCATAAGCAAAATTGTCGACGCTCACGGTCTTGACCTCTCCGGAAGGAACGACCTCAGACGTTTGATGCCTCTCCATCCAAAACAAATAGCCTGCGACGCCCACAGCTGCCAGAAGAAGTGCAATGGCAATGTTTCTCACGCGTTCTTCCTCCCGAATAACTCTGTTTGCCCCGCGAGTGCGGAAAGTCCTCTGAGCACAAGATTGTGCTTGACGACAAGGTCGGGGACCTCCTCCTGCAGAAAGGGGGCGATGAACTTCGCGGAACCTCCCGCCAGCAACACTTTCGGTTCAAAGCCACGGCGCCTCATGACGCCGATTGCGCGCAGAATGAGTCCTACCTGTGCATCAATGATCCCCGTCATCACGGCATTGCTCGTGGAGCGCGGGAGTTCGTCGTAGACTCCGTCAAGATCCGTGAGAGAAGGAATGCCCTTTGCAAGGAAGTTCTTCATCAATGTGGGGCCTAGCGTGATGCGTCCTCCCATAAAGTCGTAAACGCCACGTTCACGATAAAAGATGGAGTCGACGGTCGTGGCTGTTCCCGTGTGCATAACCAGAAGCGAGCGACTCTCCTCGAGCATGGCGTCGGCTGCGCCCACCGCCGCATACCAGCGATCGGCGCCGAGCTGAGTAGGCTTTTCGTAGCAGTTTCTGAGAGTAAAGCACCCATTGAATGTCGTTTGCGTGCGCACCCAATCCCAGCAGATGCCGTGGTCATTGAAAAACTTGGTGAGCGAGAAGGCAACAACGGGGGCCGCGACCGTGCACCCGATAATGCGCTTGGGACGCATGTTGAGCCACAAATCGTAGAGTTCTTCCTTGAAGTGCGTGCTGCCTTTATGAACGATGGTATGAGGGTTGTCGGGTTCCTCGATGGGCGTCCATTTCAGAGCGGTGTTCCCAAGATCAATAAGCAGCGTTGTCATTGAAAAATGTTCCGGAAAAAAAAGCCTTTAGGCCCTCGTCTGTCTTCAACTGCAGCCGGCCGAGATTGTCAATGCCCATATTAAGTCCTTCCCAGGCTCCTTCGTCATCGGCGAGGCGGATCGACCTTCCGGCAAAAGCATCATAAAGAGGCCAACGTCCAACCACATCGGCCCGTTCGTCAGTCAGAGCGCCGAGAACTCCGCTGACCAGCAATGCAAGCATAGGATTGGGCACCCCCATGTCGGAGCAGGCCAACACATCGCCTAAACCACTGATCGGCCATCCGTTCGTCGTTCGTTCGGCCACCCCATCGCGATTGAGTCCTACGCCCGCAACCAGAACGCTTCGGCCCGCAACATCCTTCACGGTCTCGCAGAGGATGCCGCCGCACTTTCCACCTTCAAACCAAACATCATTGGGCCATTTGATGCATACGAAACGCCCTGCATCGCGCAGGGCACTGCACACCCCCATGCCGACAGCGATGGGCACAAGAGACACCGGGACCCTGATCATGGAGAAAGGCAACAGAAGGGAAAAGGCGAGACAACCGTCGAACGATTGCCATCCGCGGCCTCTCGTGCCTCGTCCATGCATCTGACGCTTGGCCTCCAATACGAGAGGCTTGTCTACGCATGAACCTCGAGCATGCGTTTTCAAGTCGTCATTGGTAGAACCTGTTTCCTCAACTACGCGAACGTCAAAAGACCCCACGAACCTTTCCTCCTTCGTCGGGAGCATTCCCAAAGTCCGTCAATCATAGTTGAATTTCCAAAATCGTTTACAGCCCCACATCGTCGTTCGTTACAATGGGCAAGCAATGCGTTTTCAATTACCCTCCCTCTTTCAATGCGCATCTTCCCCTCTCTGCTTCTGTCCGCCGCCATGCTCTGCATCGCATCGAAGTCCGCCCTCGGCGCCATGGCCTTGATGGACCTTGACAGCAGGCAGACTCTTGAGCTAGAGGGTACCCGGCTCTTCATCACCGAACCGCTTGCAAAGCAAATCAGCGCTCTGTTAGGTTCGGACGTTCCTCCACTTTCGGTTGGAGAAACGACGATCGAGACACTCGTTGCAAGACTTGCCAAAGTACCAGACAAGAAGTGGCAGACTGCCTATTTAGAATCAGGAGGGACCGCCACCAATCGTCTTATTCCGCTTGCCACAGCCTGTACGGCCGCCGGCTGCGACGGTCTCTATCTGTCTCACAACCCGCTGGGAAACGAGGGGACGCATCGACTGATTGCCATCGTCTTTGGATTCGACTCCCGCGCAACACTCGACAGAGCTGCCGCGACCTTTCTCCGTGAGGGGCATCTTCGCTACAGGACAACGACCATCCTTCAAAAGGGTGAGGCCGTGGGCCACGCCCCCGTCTTCAAGGGAGACGTGTCGGGCGTAGCGCTTGTCACGCACGAAGACGTTGTCGTCACCCTCTCCAAGACCGTGACTCTGAGCCAAGACTCGAAAGCCTTTAAAATGCACCTCACTCGTCAGCAACCCGTTATTGCACCCGTGAACATCGACACGCAGCTGGGCACGCTGAGCATCTGGCTCAACGACAAGTGCCTGAGATCCGTGCCGGTTTATGCCGAGAGTCCCGTTCAGAAAGGTTCTCTGTGGCAGAGAGTACGAGACACGATCCTGCTGGCAACAACAGACATCAACGAAGCGGAGAAAGCCCAATGAATGGCAATTCCCACCCCCTGCCCGACGACCTGACTCCAGTCATGGTCTTCCCCATGCTGAACTTTCCCATCAAAATCATGGGTCTCAACCAACCCGAATTTCCGGCAGTCATCTGCGAGCTTGCCGCTGGTCACTTCTCCGATTTCGACCGAAGCACAATGACAACGGCCCTTTCCAAAACCGGCAGGTATCTTGCACTCAGCATCATGGTCAATGCGCAATCTCAGGAACAGCTCGACAACTTTTACCGAGCCTTGACTTCGCACCCGATGGTCAAGGTGGCGCTTTGATGCGGAACACAGGGACCGTCAAACCGGGCAGCGTGCAGGCCTGGATGGCTTTTACTCGCCCAAAGACTTGGGGAGTGGCCGTAGCTCCCGTCATCGCCGCGTTGAGTCTCGCTCTATTTGAAACCGGGCGTTTTGATGCCTTGACCGCGTTCTTCACAATGACAATCGCTCTTTTGATGCAGATTATCAGCAACATGAAGAACGATCTGGGCTATACCGAGAAAAAGGCCGAAACCGGCAACCGAAGAGGGTTGCCTCGAGCAACTTCTCAAGGCTGGATTTCCGTCTCGGCCGCCCGAAGGGCAATTTTTGCGCTCATCATACTTGCACTGCTCAACACCGCCGTGCTCATCTGGCTTGGCGGTTGGGGCTTCGCCTTGATAGGCATTGCTTCAGTCATAGCTGCCTATTCATACATGGGCGGCCCGAAGCCCATTGCCTACACGCCCTTCGGTGAACTGACCGTGCTTGTCTTCTTCGGCCTGACGGCCGTTTGCGGGACCTACTACCTGCAAACCTTCAGCGTGTCTGCGAACGCCGTCCTGCTAAGCATTGCACTTGGATCCATCGCGGCCGCCGTTCTGGCAGTCAACAATTGGAGAGATCGAGTGCATGACAAGAGCATCGGCCGTCGGACGCTTGCAGTCGTGTTGGGCGACAAGACCTTCACGGCCGCCTTCAGAGTCATGACGACACTCCCGCTGGTTCTCGGTCTCATCATGGCGGCAACGCCCGGATTCTGGCCCGGCCTGTTGGTGCTGGCATGTCTGCCGCAGTGTCTGCCCCTTTGGAAGCAATTCGCCACACTTCAGCACGAAGCCCTCAATGCCACCATGTTCGGCTGCGTCAAGTACGAACTCGCCTACTCCGGCCTTTTTTCCGCAGGTGCGTTGTTTGCCTATCTCCTGTGACAACAAGGGGCTGTCCAAGAAAAAACTCTTCCCTGCGAAAAGCAGGTGAAGAGTTTTTTCGCATCGGCAAAGACTACGCCCCCTGAGCGTCAGTCTTCGCGTTGTTGCCGGACTCTAAATTTTTGAGGCGACTTTTAATCGAGGCTTCACTTTCAATCGTAAAACAGGTCACTACCTGCTTAACGCCGGAAACTTCAGAGGCCACTTTGGCGGCGGTCCTCGCCTCTTCGCTTGTCACAATGCCCATCAGGTAAACGATGCCTCGCTGAACGTCTACCTTCATCTGATTAAGTGAAATCTTCTTGGTGCCGATGATTGAGCTTCGAACCTTCGTCGCCAACATTGAGTCCGAAAGAACCGAGCCGACGGAAGCCGGCGCCATCACGGCAAGTTCGTTCACCACGGAATGCACGCCCATGCTCTTGACCGCCGTATCCTGGGCCTTCTGCCTGTCGGCGGCCGTAAGCACCTCTCCCGTCAACAGCACTTTGCCCTCATAGCTCGTAACAACGACGTGATGCTTTTCGTGTCCGATGATTTCGCCAATCTCGTAACGCACGCGCTTTTCCAACACTTCGTCGTCGACAATGCTGCCGGTCGTGCGACGGTCTGTAATAACGGTGGCAGATGTTACGGCTGCGCCGCCAATAAGAATCGGTGCACATCCGCTCAAGCCGACCGCCGCAATCGCAGCTGCCAGCATGAACACTTTAGAAGCTGTCATATTCTTCCCTTCTCCTCGCCTTTCCCAAGGCTTCCGTCGCGCGCTCGTCGGCGCGGCTCTGCTGCATGAACGGCATGAGCCATTCCCAATACTTTAAAAAGGCCCGCCGTCTCAACCATACCTTGCGACTGCGTCTGCGAATGTCGTCACGCTCAACCCACTGGCGAACCGTGACGTTGACTGTCTCGAACCTGCATCCAAGCAACCTGGCGAGCGTCCCCTTGTCGGGATAAAAAGGCAGTTCCACCCATTCAACTCCCTTGGCAAAGAGATTCGCCATGACAGATGGCCTTTCGCTATGAAGCATTAGCAATAATAATGCGCCGAGACGTTCCTCAACCGTGCCGGAATAATTGAGAAACATCCCCATTCTGTCGCAGATTGACGAAACGGATGAATACCCGGACAGTTCGTGCTGCCATTCAGGGGTCTGATCGGCAATCTTCAGCAACAGCTCCTGATTCACCACCAACACTTCGGTTGACGTCAAACACCAGTGACGCCTTGGCATACGATCCCGCACATACAGATTTTCATAATTGCCGCAAAATGCCCCCGGCCCTGCTATCGACAAAAGCAGAGGTTCGTCCCGCACGGGATCCAGAAGCGCCTTCACCACGAATCCGGAACGCACATACATCAGACTGCCAAACAAGCCGGGAGAAGCATAGATCACCTCGCCGCGCCGAAACTGCATGGGATGTCCGATTCCTGTCAAAACAAAACGCATCGACTGAGAAAGGCAAGGGGACATCCAAGGAATGACTTCAGAGGTCATAAACAAAAATGTTTAAAAAAATGTGGTCAACTTTGTGGATAACTTTCGGTGAAAAAATCTTCTTTTGTGGATAACTTTTTTGCGCACCTTGTTCGGCTCGAAATTGTCCCCAGCTTCTCCCATCTTTCCCACAAGAGATCCATAGGCTTGTCCACATGGTTTTCATAGGGCCATCTCATTGATTTTTCAAATCAAAAATACGTTATCAACAAGAATCGGCTTTACCTACTACTTACCACTACTAATATAAAGAAATAAAGAAGAATTAAATAGAGTAGAACTTCGCGAATATCCTTCAACTTTACACAAAAAACGGAAAAAAGTAGAAACCGCCAATTTGGGGAACGGAGCGCCGAGACCCAAAAGAGCCGCTTAAAATGCGCCGGTTTTTCGAAGTTCGCCTTGTGGATAAGTTGTGGGTTATCCTGTGTATTCTTTGTGGATTGCCGGAGGTTTTCCTTGCCCCTCAATCGTTTTTTCTTTGTTCGGTGAACTCAGCCGCCGCGTCTTTCTAGGGATTGAAGGGCATAAATACCGTCCAAGGCGGCTTCTGCCGCCTTGCCGAAAGAGACCTTGGATCTCATGCTGCCTGCTGCTTCAAAAGGAATGCCTAGTTCGGTAAGTTCGTTCTGCAGATCAGCATTGGCTTCGCGGTCTCCAACTACGACGATATGGTCAACACGAAGGATTGTGGAACCTTCTTCGCCCACGCAACTGACGCGTACGGAATGACTGTCGATCTGCTCGACGTCGGCCTCATCAAAGATGTTCACGCCATGCATTCGGAGCCATTGGACTTCGTAAAGCCGGCGTTCTCTCAAAAAGAGCTCTTCCGTAGGTTCACTTGTTGGATTGATCAGATAGACCTTGCGAGGGGCAGCATTGAGATGAGGGATGACGCCGAGGGTGCCGCCGATGTGTTCAGCCGGATCACCGATGCCCCAGGCGCAGCACCATTCAGTGCAGTTTCTCAGGTCGTGCGTGCAGAGATATCGCGTGACGTCTACGGCGACGTTTCCGCTTCCAATGACGGCGACCCGGTGCCCGACGGGCATGCAGCCCTGCAGCAAGTCTTCCAACGTGAGAACGTTGGGAGTGTCGATGCCGGGAATGTCCGGCGTGCAGGATTCCTTGCCCGTGGCCAGCAGGATTCTGCTGCCGCTGTAATTGTCTTCAATCCATTGAGCGGTGGCGCGGGTATTGCGTATGATTTCTACGCCAAGTTCAATGAGCTCGCGCTCCTGCACTTTGAGAAGTTCTTGAATATTGTTTCGGCCTTGAATTTTTGCACAAAGCCTGTAAAGACCGCCCAGTTCGGAGCCTTCATCGACAATTGTGACCTTATGGCCTCTCACAGCCCCCTCGCGGGCCGCGGCCATGCCGGCCGGGCCGCCGCCTACGACGAGGATGTTGAGGCTGTCAGAATGCTTCTGAGGGCCTCTGAGGGCATGAGGAGAGGCAATGCAGCCCAATATCTCTCGCCCTTCCTGTTTGTCAAGGCAAAGGCAGCCTTGAGGACAGAGTGCACAGGGTCTGACCGGTTGGCCGGAATGGATGTGTTCCACCCATCGGGCATCTGCAATCAGAGGACGTCCGATCTCAATCAGGCTTGTGATGTTGTTCTGCAGGATCTCATCCATTCGATCCGGCCCCGGCATTCGATGTCCGAAGATGACGGGTACCTTGATCTCGCGGGAAAATTTCTCCATAAAAGGCACCCATACGCCGGCGGGCGTAAGGTCGCTGTCGACGGGAACGCTGTTGGGGGTAAAGCCTATGTCGAAGCTGAAGAGATTGACGCCTTCATAATGCAGGGCTTGCGCAAAGGCAAGAAGATCGTGCCATTCGCTTCCCCCGGCGTGGAGATCCAGCAGTGAGAGCCTGTAGGACAGGATGGGGCTCGGGCCGATGAAGCTTCGGATTCGGCGGACGAGCTCGATAGCAAAGAGCGTGCGGGCTTGAAGTCCCCACTTGTCACGGCGGCGGTTGAAGAGCCGGCTGGAGAAGACGTTGGGCAATGAAAGTCGGCCGCCGTATATCTCCACGCCGTCGAATTCACCGTGCATGACGGCGTGGTAGGCAAAGAGCGCATATTGACTGATCAGATGGCTCACCAAAATGCCGGGAGCCCGATGCAGCGTACGCTTGGTATCTCGATTTCGAAAACGTGAGGCAGAGACGGCGAACATGTGATCCGCCTCGGCGCCATGATGTTGAAGTTGCAGTAGAACCTTGGCGCCTGCGTCATGGATGACGGACGTTAGTCGAACCGCATTGTTGAGCAGGCTAGCGGTCAGAACGGGATCTTTCAGTTTCCGCAAGCCGGTTTCGTGTACGACGCCGTTGCCGACGATGAAAAGTCCGGGACCGTCGCCGCGGGCGCGTTCCTCGTAAAAGGCGACGAGCCTCGGGTCCAGAAAGTCCTGCTTTTCAAGGCCGGTTTCGATGGGAGCCATGACGATCCTGTTTTTCAGGAAGTGCGCTCCCACCTTCAGCGGCAGAAACAGATGCGGATAGGCGGCCATGATGCTAGCGAAGCTTCTCCAAATGATGGATGCCGAAGGGCACCAGTACGGACGGCACGATATTGAGACTTGGCTTGAGATTGTTTGCCTGATCGTCGAAGAATATGTGCGGCTTGATGGCCTTGAGAAACGGCTGCTTGTCTAGGCCGTCAAGCAGAAAGAGCTCCGCTGCGCTCATGCCGAAGCTTTTGAGCGTGGTGATCAGGCGTTGCTCGCTGGGCGCCCCACGGGCAGTGACGATGGAAATGCGGACGGCGGGTTCAAAATACGGATCGGAAGCTCCTCTGTGGTTGTAGTCAAAGCGCTGAAAGGCGGAAAGCTGTTCGAAGAGACGGCGCAACGGTCCGGGAGAGTGGGGCGTGGAAGCTTTTTCCTGCTCAAGTCGATGGAAGCCGGAAAGCCCTTCCTTCTGATATTCGCGCTCACTTTCATCATCGGCGATTACACCGTCAAAATCGAACGCTATGCGCAACGTAGGGCTATCGTCGTCTTCATCTTCAACGGGTGAAGGCATGACGAGTCCTGCGGGCTGTCCTGCAGCGATTGCATTGCGGACATTCTCAGGATTGGCACTGAGAAAAAGAGAAGCGTTGAAGGCTTCCAGGTAGGGATAAGTAGAGTGGCCGGAGGTGAAGCCGCCGGCTGAAATGGGCAGCTTGTAGTGGCGGCAGGAATGGAAGAAGCGCTGAGCCGTTTCGGGAGAGTTGCGCGAGAGCGCGATGACACGGAAGGGGGCCAGATCGCCGTAGAGCTCGTTGAGGGCAAGCAGGCGTTTTACAAACGGGAAGGCCACCCCGGGGCGCAAAGGCGTGTTTTGGTAACGAACCTGATGATCTCTGAAGGCCTTGTAACCTTTTTCCTCGAAAAGCGCGTGCTCTTCCTCAAGGTCGAAGAGGGCTCTCGATGAGACGGCGATGACAACTTTTTCCTTGAGTTTGTCCACGCTACGTTCTCCTGTGATTTGCGACGGCGCAAACGGGAGAACCGGTTCTGATCGGTCTCCCGCTTGATGGTCGTCAGGCATCGATGTTGCCGGCAAAGAGAGCGTTGGTCTCAATGAAGTCTCGGCGGGGTTCAACGACGTCACCCATCAGCATTGAGAAGATGGCGTCGGCGCTGGCTGCGTCTTCAATGCGGACGCGAAGCATGCGGCGCACGGACGGGTCCATGGTCGTCAGATTAAGCTGTT
>CABUOH010000002.1 GCA_902493085.1 uncultured Sutterella sp.
GTGCGGACCAAAGCTCCGCCCACGAACTTGAGGACCAGAATCAGGGCCATCGGAATCCAGACCTTCACTGTAAAGAGCGTGAAGAGGCCGGAGACGGTGGAGTAGTAGTTGGCCACACAGCCTGCGCCCGCATACTGCCAAGCGCAGATCGTCACGAGATTCTTCGTCGTGATGCGGCCTTCGTCATGCAGGGCGCGCGTGATGGCGGCGCCGCCGTCGGTTGACTGAAGGTCTGTGATGAGTGCGAGGCCCGTGTAGCCCGGTACGCCGAGAATCGGCTTGAGAAGCGGCGTCAGAATGACCTGCGCCGCACGCAGAGCGCCGTAGAAGGAGAGCACCTCGATGAGGCCCATGGCGAGCATGACGCCCGGGAACAGATTGAGGGAGAAGAGGAAGCCCGCTCGAGCGCTGAGACCGCCCGAACCCTGGAAGTTGCTGGCCGAGCCGGCGATCGTGCCGTACTGGCCGATGAGAGTCGTGTAGTCAAAGGCGCCGAGCCATTTATAGGCATCGGGCATCTTGTAGAAAACGCCGGAGAAGATGATGATGGCGAGCGCCAGCGCTATGTATGCGCCGAAACCCACCTTCGGATTCTCCTCGCAGGCAGTCTGAGTCTTGGAATCCGCCATGAGTTGTTGTCCTATACGGAGGGAGGATTGAATGAAAAGACGATTTAATCGTTCTTCTATGAGAGGCATCCCAACGCCGATGGGGAACCATCGTCAGGGTTTACCACGCATCGCAGTATACCTAGCCCTACTTCCCGTCTGCCTCGGGCATTTGTCGTAATCACATCCGGATTCGAACAAAATGTCGCGAGTTTCCACCATTGAAAATTCCAGAAATTCAACCACTTGAAACCAACACCGGGCATCAGGCGCATCGCTCTCGACGTTCGTCTAGGCAGAATAACCTAAGGGAAATTCTGAAGCATTCCGCAGTCAGCTGTGGTTCGAACACGGACAAAAAAAGAGACCCGGCACCAAACCGAGTCTCTTCTTTGCTCAAAGCTTTCGGATATAAGCCAAATGGTCAAACTCAACCATCCGTCCGAACATGCTTCGAATTAGGCACCCTTGACCTGATTGACGAGGGAGGCAAAACCTTCCTTGTCGAAGATGGCCATGTCGGACAGAACCTTGCGGTCGAGACCGATGCCGGCCTTCTTGAGGCCGTTCATGAACACGGAGTAGGTCATGCCGTTGGCGCGGGCGCCGGCATTGATACGGGCGATCCACAGACGGCGGAACGTACCCTTCTTGTCGCGACGGTCACGATAAGCGTACTGACCGGCGCGCATGACAGCCTGCTTGGCAACGCGGTAGACGTTGTTGCGGCGGAGGCTGAAGCCCTTGGAGAGGGCAAAAACTTTCTTATGACGGGCACGAGCCGTCACACCACGCTTAACTCGGGGCATCTTCTATATCTCCTTTGATTAGGCGTAAGGCAGCATGCGGCGCACGGACGCGATATCCGATTCGTGGATATCGACCATGCCACGGAGCTGGCGCTTGTTCTTCGTCGTACGCTTCGTAAGGATATGACGCTTCGTAGCGTGGGCACGCTTGATCGAGCCGCTGGCGCGCGGCTTGAAACGCTTGGCGGCAGCGCGCTTAGTCTTCATCTTCGGCATTTGCCGTTACCTCTTTATTTGATGAACCACAGGCGCCCCGTCAAAACAACGGGATCTTTCTCAAGCCCGAGGCTCACTTGTTATCCAAAAACGGACCGCCGTTACAGCGGTCCGTTTTTCGGGAAAGCAGGATTCTACCTCAAATTTGAAGCAGTGTGTGAAAAAATCACTTTTTCTTTTTAGGAGCCAGCACCATGATCATCTGGCGGCCTTCGAGCTTGGGCTGATGTTCAACCTGAGCCACTTCGGCGAGTTCCGTGCGTATGCGGTCCATAAGATCCATGCCGAACTGCTGGTGAGCCATTTCACGGCCGCGATAACGCAGCGTGACCTTGGCCTTGTCGCCGTCGTTGAGGAACCGAACCAGCGAACGGAGCTTCGTCTGGAAGTCGTTTTCGTCCGTCACCGGGCGGAACTTCACCTCCTTGACCTGAATCACCTTTTGCTTGGCCTTGGCTTCCTGAGCCTTCTTCTGTTCCTGATAACGGAACTTGCCGTAATCCATCAGGCGGCAGACCGGAGGCTGAGCATTCGGCGCAACCTCAACGAGGTCGACGTCTGCGTCCTCAGCCATGCGCAGGGCTTCCGCGGTGCGGACAATGCCGATCTGGGCGCCGTCGACGCCGGTCAGTCGGACCTCAGGAACTCGGATCTCACCATTGATCCGATGCTTGCGATCTTGTGCTATGACAATCTCCTAAATCGTTAGTTTTGCGGTTAATGCGCAAAAGGCGAGCGGCTCTCGTCCTCCTGCTTGATCATTGCGATGAAGTCATCGAGCTTGATCGAGCCGAGGTCCTTGCCGCCGCGGGCGCGAACCGCCACGCAACCGGCCTGCTTTTCCTTCTCGCCCACGACGAGAATGTACGGAATCTTCTGCAGGCTCAATTCGCGGATTTTATAGTTAATTTTTTCGCTGCGCAAATCAGACTGCACGCGAATGCGGGCAGCATGAAGCTTGGCAGCAACTTCAGCGGCATAGTCCTTCTGGGCATCCGTGATGCAGGCAACGGCGCACTGCACCGGCGAGAGCCAGGTCGGGAAGGCGCCGGCGTATTCCTCAATCAGCATGCCGATCCAGCGTTCAAGCGAACCGAGGATGGCTCGGTGAAGCATGACCGGAATCTTGCGGGTGTTGTCTTCGGCGACATATTCGGCGCCGAGACGACCCGGCATCTGGAAGTCCACCTGGATGGTGCCGCACTGCCAGGAACGCCCCAGACAGTCCTTAAGATGATATTCGATCTTGGGACCGTAGAAGGCGCCTTCGCCTGCCAGAATTTCATACTTGATGCCGAGGGCGTCAAGACTCTGCATCAGGGCATGTTCGGCCTTGTCCCAGACGGCATCCTCGCCGATGCGCATTTCAGGACGGGTGGCGACCTTGTAGGCGATCTCGGTAAACCCGAAGGCCTTGTAGACATCCTTGACGAGCTTCGTGAAGGCTTCGCACTCGGAGAGGATCTGGTCTTCCGTGCAGAAAATGTGACCGTCGTCCTGAGTAAAGCCGCGCACTCGCATCATGCCGTGCAGCGAACCGGAAGGCTCGTTGCGGTGGCACTGGCCGAATTCGCCGAGACGGAACGGCAGATCGCGGTAGCTGCGAAGCGCGCAGTTGAAGATCTGGATATGGCCCGGGCAGTTCATCGGCTTGAGCGCGTAGTAGCGGTTTTCGGACTCGGTCGTGAACATGTTGTCGCGATACTTGGCCCAGTGCCCGGAGCGCTCCCAGAGCGAGCGATCGAGAAGCTGAGGCGCCTTGACTTCACCGTAACCGTTGTCCTGATAAATGCGGCGCATGTACTGCTCGATCACCTGCCAGAGCGCCCATCCCTTCGGATGCCAGAAAATCATGCCCGGCGCCTCATCCTGAAGGTGGAAAAGGTCGAGCTCGCGACCCAAGCGGCGATGGTCGCGCTTTTCAGCCTCTTCAAGCATCGTAAGATAGGCCTTGAGGTCGTCCTTCGTGGCCCAGGCGGTGCCGTAGATGCGCTGCAGCATTTCGTTCTTGGAGTCGCCGCGCCAGTAGGCGCCGGCCACCTTCATCAGGCGGTGCACCTTGAGGACACCCGTGGAGGGCACGTGAGGACCGCGGCAGAGGTCCGTGAAGTCGCCCTGGCGATAAAGCGAGATCGTTTCGCCCTGCGGAATGGCTTCGATGAGCTCGGCCTTGTACTTCTCGCCAAGATCCGTGAAGAACTTGACGGCCTCGTCGCGGGACATCTCGATGCGCTCGATCTTGAGGTTGCGCTTGACGATCTCGTCCATGCGGGCCTCAATGGCCTTGAGGTCGTCCGGCGTGAACGCACGACTGTAGGAGAAGTCGTAGTAGAAGCCGTTTTCAACGGCCGGCCCGATCGTCACCTGGGCTTCCGGATAGAGCTCCTTGACGGCCTGAGCCATCAGATGAGCGGTCGAGTGGCGGATGATTTCAACACCTTCGGCATCGCGTCCCGTAATGATGGCGAGCTGAGCGTCCTTGTCGATCACATGGGAGAGATCGACGAGCTTGCCGTCTACGCGGCCGGCGAGAGCGGCCTTGGCCAGACCTGCACCGATGTTGGCGGCGACATCGGCCACGGTGACGGCGGCGGCGAATTCTCGCTTGGAGCCGTCCGGAAGGGTAATTGCAACCATTTTTAACCTCGTTTTCTACAGGCGAAAAAAAAGTGCGGACATGAGCCGCACTTCTTTGCCTTGGACATTTTGTTGGACAACGTTCCGCTCACGCCCTCAATTTCTTAAAGAGAGGGTGTTGTTGTGCGAAAAGTCTGCAACGAAGACATCGTTCAACAAAATCCCAAATAAAATTCTGGTAGGCACGATTGGATTCGAACCAACGACCCCCACCATGTCAAGGTGATGCTCTAACCAACTGAGCTACGTGCCTGTCAAGGTTTTCATTATGCCTGAGGCCTTGCCTATTTGCAAACCTCAGCATCGACGGCCCCTGAACCGTCCCACACGGATTAGGAATATGTTCCTGGTAGGCACGATTGGATTCGAACCAACGACCCCCACCATGTCAAGGTGATGCTCTAACCAACTGAGCTACGTGCCTGCCGTGTGAGAACGAAATTATGCCTGATTTTTTCGAAAAAGCAAGACCTCTTGAAAAATATTTTCGCAAAGGTTCACTTTAAAAACAGCCAAGCAAATGAGTTATAAGGAGAAAAAAGGCGGAAGGTCGCCCTTCCACCTAACATATTTACGGTATTTTATTTGTTACAAAGCCGTTGTCATCTCAGATCTCAGCAACGTCGAGCCGAGAGAACCCCCTTAAGTTCACGAATCGCCGTGAGCGACGAGGTCAGACTTGCGGCCGTCGGAATTTCGACCGTGAAGCGCATGTGCACATCGGACTTGACCTTCTGGGAATTCATGCCCACAAGATTCTGCTTGGCCTTCATGAAGATTTCCGAAATGTCGCGGATAAGCCCCGGACGATCGGCGGCCACGACGAAGACTTCCGCCGGGAAGACGCCGTCGCCTCCCCGGCCCCAACTCACCTCGATGAGCCGGCCGTGATCCTGCTCCGACATGTTTCGAATGTTCGGACAGTCGGCACGATGAATCGTCACGCCTCGTCCTCGGGTGACGTAGCCCACGATTTCATCGGGCGGAACGGGGTGGCAGCAGCGCGCAAGCTGCGTGAGCAGAGAATCAACCCCCACGACGAGCACGTCGCTCTTGCCCGTATTGCGGGACTGACGGATCAGAACCTCGTCAGGCTCGGCAGAGGCGGGCTTGGGCGGCTGCACGGCGGTGGCGAGCGCCGTCTGAGTGATCTCCTCCTTGCCGTAGGCAAGACAGAGTTCGTCAACGCCTTCGTACCCGAGACGCTTGGCAAGGTCCTCGAGCTTGACGGCCGTCTTGCCGAGCCGCGCGAGTTCCTTGTCGATCTTCTCTCGGCCCTGCGCGGTGAGCTCTGCGGTCTGCTGCGCATTGAACCACTGACGAACCTTGTTGCGGGTGCGGGGGCTTGCGGCAAAACCCTTGTCGGCGGAAAGCCAGTCGCGAGAGGGCTGGCCCACCTTGGCTGCAATGATCTCGACGGTCTGACCGGTCTCCAACTTGGTATTGAGCGGCACGAGGAGGCCGTCGACCTTGGCCCCCTTCGTGCGGTGGCCGAGCTGCGTATGCACCGCATAGGCGAAGTCGACGGGGGTTGCGCCCCGCGGCAGTTCGACAACTCGCCCCTGGGGCGTGAGCACATAGATGTGATCGTCCAGCACGGCTTCGCCCTCTGGCTGCCCATGACTCTGCATGTCGCTGCCCCAGGCAAGGAGCTGACGCAGCCAGGCGACGCGCTGCTCCTCGGCGCTCGTGGCGCCGTTGGAGTTGCCTGCCTCCTTGTAGCGCCAGTGTGCGGCCACGCCGAGCTCCGCAAATTCGTGCATCGCCCGGGTTCGGATTTGAATTTCGAGCGGTCGGCCGGCCTTATCGGTCACGACCGTATGGAGCGACTGATAGCCGTTGGGCTTGGGCTTGGCGATATAGTCGTCGTACTCTTTCGAAATGACGGGAAAATTCTCGTGCACGATGGAGAGCACCTGGTAGCACCGCTCGACCGTATCGACGATGATGCGCACGGCACGCACATCAAAAAGCTGGTCAAACCGCAGGTGCTTGCGCTGCATCTTCTTCCAGATTGAATAGATGTGCTTGGGCCGTCCCGAGACCTCAGCCTTGATGCCGTTTTCCTCAAGAAGGCCGCGGATGCGCAGCACCGCGCTCTGCATGAACTCGATGCGCTGCTCGCGCGACTCATCGAGCTGCTGGGCAATCTCCCGGTACTCGGCCGGACGGGTGAAGCGAAGCGACAGGTCCTCAAGCTCCCACTTCAGCTGCCAGATGCCGAGTCGGTTTGCCAGAGGCGCATAAAGATCGAGCGTTTCGGCACCGAACTTCTCCGCGCCCTCACGTTTTGATGCGGCGAACCAGCGAAGCGTCTGCAGACGACTCGCGAGTTTGAGAAGCACGACGCGCATGTCCTTGCACATCGAGAGGAACATGCGCCGCATGGCTTCCACCTGATGCCGCGTATTGGCCTCTTCGTTTTCGGAACGGGCGCGGCGGGAAAGCTCGTTGACTTGACCGAGCTCCTGCACGAGCCCATTGACGGCGGGACCGAAGCTTTTTTCGATCCAATCTCCGGAATTCTGGATCACGGACGGCACGCAGAAAAGATAGGCTGCGCTGATGAGTTCCGGATCGTCCCTAACCTCTCTGAGAATGCCAGCGATGCCGTCGGCATGCTGCATGACGTTCTCACCGGTCGGAAGGGTAAGGTCGCGATAGAGCGGCTCGACCATACTGCGCGCAAGCGAGACGTCTACGACCACGGCGGGCTTTTCCGACATTTCTATTTTTCTCCTCCAGGCGCCTCCGCAAGCCTCTTTCCCAGTTGCGGAGGGCTTCTACAGTCATGCGGGCGATCGCTCATGGAGAGTGGCACCAAAAGCGAACGCCTGCACATGCAATTCTAGAGGATCCCTTCTGATCTAGGCGGAGCCTCCGCCCTTACCCCGGACGCCCTTCTCGAACAGGCGGCTAGAACTGGTAGTCAACCGTCAGGCCGCCCGTCCAGGAGCGCGAGCCGTCCGGCCCCGTTGATCCGCCAAGACTCACCCCCGCGACGGAGTTGCGCAGGCTCACCTTGAGCGCGACGTCGCCGAAAAGCTCGCCGCGCGTCAAATCCTCATGCGAAACGCTTGCCGAGGCGCCATGGGCCCTGACACTCTGCTCAACCTCCAGATCTCCTCCCCGCACGCGGCCGCCGAGCGTGACGTCGGCCTTGATCCAGCTCGAGGCCGACGGACGAAAAAGCTCGTGCCAACCGGCCTGAAACTGAAGCGTGCCAACCCAACGGTCCTGCTCCTCGACATCCATGATGGACTCGCCGTCGAAAGCAACACCATAAGCCGACTTGAAGAAATTCGTCAGCGCGAGCGCCCCCGTCAAATTGATGCTCTTGTAGCTTCCCCAGCCGGGGTAGAAGCTCCCGGCGGCGCCCGCAGTGAGCGCCTTGCGCGACGGTTCCCCGGAGGCCAGCATTTCCTGCATCGAGCGAACGCGCACCTTGTCATTGCCGCCCGAGAAGGTGCCGAAGCCCGTTACGGAAAACCGTTCCCAAGCCTTTCCGCAGTAACCGGCAATCGACATCACGTTGGACTCCACGGTCACGCCGCTGTAGCCGCGATCGGTCTGAAACTTCTCCTCATAGCCGCTCGTGACATCCGCATCCGCATACGAGACAAGCAGACCGGCAAACTTGTTGGCGTGTCTTAGATTCACCTCCAAATCAAGCCCCGTCACCTCTCGCGTCCAGTTGAAGGGCTCATAGTCGCGCTCCCTCACGTTCTGATAGCGGCCTCGGCTTTCACCCTTTCGCACCGTCACCTTCACGGCCTGATCATCTTCGAAAGCGACGATCGCCCTGGAGGTGCGCTCCACAACGTTTTCGGCCGTTCTGAGCATTTCAGCCGAGGTGCCGGCTCCCTTCATGACGGCCACGATGCGGTTGACGGCTGCGCCGAATTCGCCCGCCTCCAGTCTTCTCATGAACTCCTCCTGAAGGGGGCGGGGCGCATCGGCCTGCACAGCCCAGTCGCCCAGCGCATTAATGACTGGCGAAAGCGGCCCCTCGTAGCGCCACGGCTCCTGGACGAGTACCAGACCGTCCGCCGTCATCTCGAAATTCATCAAGCCGGCATGGCCGTTTTGACTGACCAGGAACTTGAGGTTCTCCACGCCCTCGAGTCTGGCGCCTTCGTCGACATTGAATATGACGTGACCATCCACGGCGCCTTCACCGCCGGCGGCACCCAACCCGTCTGAATTGTCATCGTCATCATCCGCAATCAAAATGACGGCCCCCTTCTCAAAGACGCTGAGCGTACCAGCCCCGAAACCTATCGCCCCCGTTTTTCCGTCCTGTTCGGCCAACCAGCTTTTCTTGATCACGACGCCTGCGCTTGAGCCCAAATGAAAATTCACGCCCGACTTCGCCTCGCCGTCGCCGCCAAAGCTCATCTGAGTGTCACGGGTAACGTTCAAACGCTCCGTCAACACCAACACGTCCTGCGGCTCATACCCCGCCAGACTGAGGACGTAGCGACCCTCATTCGCGAGTTGATGAGCTTCGAATGCCCCGGCCGTGAACTGCGCCTGCGAGTAATCCGATGATTTGCCCGCCCAGGATGAGAAGAGCTCGCCCAAGTCTTCGCCAGGTTCAAACCCGTCATCCAGATCACCGCCGTCCGTTTCACCACCTCCGGACAAATCGGGAGGAATCTCGTCGGGCTTGGGCAGATTCTCCGTATCGACCACGAGGGTCGTCGTACCGCCGCTCGCGATCACATTTACAGCTCCGGCTTCTGACGGTATGGCCAGTGAAACGCCGTTCATGCCGTTTGAAACACCGTACCCCCGAAGCAGAAAGGTCGTTCCTTGGCAAACTTTTGGCACGACCAGAACATTGTGAAAGCCGACAACGAGGCCCTGAGGCCTGTCGCCCGTTACGTGTACGATTGCAGCCGGCGCTTCGGCTTCATACAAGGTAAAGCCGTCGAGGTCAAGCTTGATCTCCTTGACCTCCAGCGCCGCAACCGATGCGCTCAGCACAAAGGCGGAGGCAGCGGCAATCAAAGCCTTGCATAAACGCATTCCGTAACAATGAGGGGGTTTTATTGATTTCATGATGAAACCTCTAGATATTTAGATTATTTGTTGTTTCGCTTTCAAGCCGCAGCGAAAACCCGATCGGAATGACTCCAAACGGATTGCCGTGCGATTCAAGGCGGTTTCATCCACCAAGGGGGATTTGTGCGTACAAGAAAAAGCGCCGGCTTCGAATCAGGAAGACGGCGCTCTGAATGGGGGATCTAGTTCTTCAGCGAATGAATCGGAGCGGGAATGCGGCCACCGAGCTTCACGAAGCCCGTCGAGTCGCCGCCCGGCACGCGGATGATCGCAGCCTCGCCGAGCAGGCCGCCGAAAACGGCCTTTTCGCCCACACTCTTGCCGGGCACGGGGATGATGCGCACCGCCGTGGTCTTCGAATTGATCATTCCGATGGCCATTTCGTCGGCGATCATGCCCGAAATCGTGGCCGCACTCGTGTCTCCCGGAATTGCGATCATGTCGAGCCCGACTGAGCACACGCTCGTCATGGCCTCAAGCTTTTCCATCGTAAGGGCGCCGCTGCGCGCAGCGGCCTCGATGGCGCTGTCCTCGGAAACCGGAATAAAGGCCCCCGACAAGCCGCCCACATGCGAGGAGGCGAAGACGCCGCCCTTCTTCACGGCGTCGTTGAGCATGGCAAGAACGGCCGTCGTGCCCGGCGCGCCGATCGACGAGAGTCCCATGGTCTGGAAGATCTCGCCCACGCTGTCGCCAACGGCCGGCGTCGGCGCAAGCGACAAATCGGCCACACCGAAGGGAAGCCGCAGTCGCTGCGCGACCTCGTTGCCGATGATCTCGCCCACGCGGGTGACCTTGTAGGCCGTGTGCTTGATGACCTCGGCGGCATCCGTAATCGTCAGATACTCTCCCTTCGCCTCAAAGGCGCGATCCAGCGCCTTCTTGACGACGCCCGGTCCCGAAACGCCCACATTGATGACGACGTCGGGTTCACCCACGCCAAGATAAGCGCCCGCCATGAAGGGAACGTCCTGAGGAATGTTGCAGAAGACGACGAGCTTTGCACAGCCGATGGCGTCACGCTCCGCCGTTGCCGCCGCCACGTCGAGTATGCGCTCGCCCATCAGCTTGACCGCATCCATGTTGATGCCGGCCTTGGTGGACCCCACGTTGATCGAGGAGCAGATCCGATCCGTGCAGGCGAGCGCCTCGGGAAGCGCATCGATCAGATTGCGCTCGCCCGGCGTCATGCCCTTTTCCACAAGGGCGCCGAAGCCGCCGATGAAGTCAACGCCCACATCCTTGGCGCAGTCGTCGAGCACTCGGCACGCCTCAACCATCTGATCACGCGAAAAGCCTGCGCAGACGGTGGCCATGGGACTCACCGAAATTCGCTTGTTTACGACGGGAATGCCGTAGCGATCTCCGACGATGTCGCAGGTTTCGACGAGCTTTTGCGCATTTTTGAGAATCTTGCTTCGAACCTTGTAGGCGAAGGTGTCGAAGTCACTCGACGCGCAGTCAAAGAGCGAGATCCCCATCGTAACGGTTCTGACATCGAGGTGTTCAGAACGAAGCATGGACAAAGTCGCAAGGACTTCAGAATCTGTCAGCATGTTTTAGTCTTCCTTTCGTCTCAAACAACCCGGACGCGGTGAATGGCTTCAAAGATGGCGGCGTGCTGCATGGAGAGCCTGAGCCCCATGCGCTTGGCGCGTTCGCCCATGATGCGGTGCAGGGAGCGGGTGTCAACCTGTTCGGGGATGACGACCTCAAAAACCTGGAGGCTTTGATCATCCTCGATGCGAAAGGCCTTGAGGCCCTCGACATTAATGCGGTGCTCGGCAAAGATGCGGGCGAAGGTGGCAATGATGTCGTTGCGGTCCTGCCCCCAGATGCTCACGATGAAGGGCTCGCCCGAAACCGCCGCCCCGCCGGCTCTCTCAACGTCGCGGATGGAAACCGTCAAATGAAACTTCTTCAGATCGTAGGCTGTCTGAATCTCCAGCTGGATGTTCTTGTTTTCGATGTCCTCGGGCTTGTTCACGAGATAGACGGCCGTGAACTGGTCCCGAAGGGTCGTCTGAGTCATCTGCTCGATGTTGCAGCCGAGCCTCGTCAGCGTTTCCGCCGTTGCAGCCACGATGCCCGGCTCGTCGAGCCCGATTATCGAGACGAGAATGTCCTTCGTTGTCATGAATGGGTGACCTCCGCTTGCAGGATTACGAACCCATCTTAACGAACTTGCCGAAGCTCGAGCCGATTAAAGACGGCTTGTGCCGTTTTGGTTGACTGAAGTACGAGTTCATCCCTAGGGACTTCACGCAATAGGGCGGCAACGGCGGCTGTTTCAGCCGCATCCGCCGGCTCCGTCCTCATGATCCCGGATGCCCGTCGGACCGAAGACGGCATGTCGGGAGAATCGGTCTCCAATACAAAGGCGTCGGCCGGAATCTCGGCAAGATGACGCCTGATTCGGCGGCTTCCCTCGTAGGTGACAGCGCCTCCGAACCCAAGCTTGAGTCCGAGCGAAAGAAAGGCGTCGCGCTCCTGGCTTGACCCGTTGAATGCATGAATGACGCCCGAGATGCGGACTCTCTTCAAATGGTAGAGAAGACGAGAGGCGCTTTTTCGCATATGAATCGAGCACGGCAGCTTGAGGCGCGACGCAATGATCAGCTGCTCTCGAAAGAAGCTCTCCTGTCGCTCGTCAATCGTCATGACGAGGCCCTCTAGACCGATCTCGCCGATGCCGATGAAGTGCGGATCGGCCATGGAGGCTTCGGCGAGCGCAGAAAGCTTTTCCAAGTCCGTCTCCTTCGCCTTGGGCACGAAGAGCGGATGAATGCCCAGCATGTAGGCGAGCCCGTGCTCGCGGGCGACGTCTGCCGTCCTTTCCCAGTCGGACGCATCGCTCGCGCAAACCACCATGTCCGCCACGCCTGCGGCCCGAGCGCGCGCGACCACCTCCGCCAAGTCGTGTTCAAAGGCCTTCGCCTGAAGATGGCAGTGGGTGTCGATGAGTCCCGGCACGATCAGGCCTCTCGTATGACGCCTGCGTCAAGCCTCAGGATGCGATCGCAGCGATCGGCAAGACGCTCGTCATGCGTGACGATCACGATGGCGGTGCCCTCGTCGCGTGCGAGCTTGAGAAAGAGATCGAAGACACCCCGGGCGGTCGTCTGGTCAAGGTTGCCGGTCGGCTCGTCGGCAAGGATGCAGACGGGCTTCGTCACGATGGCGCGCGCGATGGCGACGCGCTGACGCTCGCCGCCCGAAAGCTGCGAAGGCAGGTGGTCAAGGCGATGTCCGAGCCCCACTGCCTCAAGCATCCGGCGCGCCTTCTCTCTTGAAGACTCCTGATCCTCACGCCGAATCCAGAGCGGCATGGCAACGTTGTCGAGCGACGTGAATTCAGGCAGCAGGTGGTGAAATTGGTAGACGAAACCGAGCGAGCGGTTGCGAAGCTCGCCGAGCGCCCTCTGAGAAAGCCCCGAGAGGCACGTGCCCGCCACGCGAACTTCGCCCGAATCGATCGCGTCAAGGCCGCCCACGGCGTGCAGCAGCGTCGACTTGCCCGATCCCGAGGAGCCGAGAATGGCGACGGTCTCGCCTCTGGCCACGCTGAACGTGACGTTGGAGAGCACGGGGACCGGATGATCGCCGTCGTGATAGACCTTGACGAGGTTCGAAACCTCGACCGCAAGTTCCTTATTCATAACGAAGGGCCTCCGCGGGCTGGGTTCGGGCCGCGCGCCAACTCGGATAGAGCGTGGCCGCAAGGCTCAGCAGGAAGGAAAAGAGCGCAATGGGAACGATGTCGGACAGTCTCGGATCGGACGGCATGTCGGAGATGAAGTAAATGGACTTTGGCAAAAATTCAACGTTGAACGCCCTCTCGATCGTGCTTACGATCACGCCGACATTCTCAGCCACAAGCAAGCCGAACGCAACGCCGAAGGCCACCCCGACGATGCCGACGATCGTGCCTTGAATCACGAAGATGCGCATAATCGCCCCCTCGCTTGCGCCGAGCGTTCTGAGAATGGCGATGTCGGCCTGCTTTTCCTTCACGGTCATGACGAGCGAGGAAACGAGTCCAAAGGCGCCCACCAGCACGATCAGAAAGAGAATGATGCCCATCATGCGCTTTTCCACCTGAACAGCCGCGAACCAAGTGCGGTTCTGCTTCGACCAGTCGGAGGCGTAGGTGCCCGGCGGCAAGGCATTGACGAGAGAACGGGCGACTGCGGGTGCACGGTCCATGTCGGTCACCCGCACCCGAAGGCCCTGCGGGCCGCCCGTGCGAAAGAGCGCAGCGGCGTCCTGCAGGTTGACGAGCGCCATCGTGCTGTCGTATTCATAGTGACCCGACGACAGATAGCCGAGCACCGTGAACTGCTTCATGCGGGGCACGAGTCCCGCAGGTGTCACGCTGCCCTGCGGCACCATCATCGATATGCGGTCGCCCGGCCGCACTCGAAGCGCATGCGCGAGATCTCGTCCGAGCAAAATGCCGAAGCCGCCGGGTTCGAGAGACTTGAGCGAATCGACCCGCTCAAGATGCTGCGCGATGTCGCTTACGCCGGGCTCGGCCTCAGGATCGATCCCCTTCACCAGGGCGCCCCGCACGACGCTGCCTGAATTGAGCAGCCCCTGGCCCTGCACGTAGGGAGCGGCGGCGACCACCTCAGGGTTCTTCATGACGTCCTCGGCAACGCTTTTCCAATCCGTCATGGGACCCGTGCCGTTCGAGATCTCGATATGCGGAATGACGCCGAGCATGCGGTCGCGCACCTCCTTCTGGAAGCCGTTCATGACGGAAAGCACAATGATGAGCGCGGCAACGCCGAGCGCAATCGAGGCGACGGACATGCCGGAAATGAAGGACAGAAACCGGTCCTTGCGGCGTCCCCTTCGGCCGGCTCTCGTATAGGTGAGGCCAATGGTCAGTTCAAACGGGATTTTCACAGGCTGACAAAGTGAGGAGTTAAGAGGCTTCCCATTCTAGCCTGTCCGCCTCCCGCTACAATGCACAAACTATGTCGAAAGCTTTCATTCTTATTCCCGGCGCCCGTCTGCCTTCGGACGAGGCGGACCACATCCTCGCTTCAATGCCCGAAGCGAGCATCAAGGCGCTCGAGAGTCTGGGCGAGGGAGCGGGGCTGGTCGTCCCTCAGGTGCTCGACTCCGGCTGCTACCGCCGCGCTCCCCATCTCTCATGGCTTTGGCGAGTGATCACCCGCCGCAACTGCCCCCCTCATGAAGCGCCCTGGCGCTGGCTCTCGTTGGGCGGACGCGAGCAGGCGCCCGAGCTCTGGTGCCTCACGCCGCTCTCTCTCGACGCCGAAGGCCGGGTCCTTGCTCAGCGCCCGCAACTCGACGAGCGCGAATTCATGGAACTCACGTTCGCAATCGAACCCGTCTTTATCAAAGCGGGCCTTCGCGTCCAAATCTGGGATACGAGCTGGTTTCTCACTCGCCGCGAGGACTGGGCCCTCGTCGCAGCGCCCGCCATGACGCTCCCCGGCCTCACGCTGGACGAAGCCCCCGTAGAAGGAGAGGCTGCCCGAGAAGGGCGGGCGCTCCTTGAGGAGGTTCGCGGCATTCTCGCTTCGCACCACGTCAACGAAGCTCGCCGCGCGGCCGGCAAAGCTGCCGTGGATGCGCTCTGGATTTCGGGCGGCGGACACGAGGAGCTCTTTTTCCCGCCCACGCTTATTCGCAGCGTCGCATGCGAAGACGCCGCCGTGCGGGGATGGGCCAACGCCGCCGGCATTCTCCTTGAACGCATCGGCCGAGACACGGGCCGCTGGCCCGAGGCTCCCAAGGGCGACGTCATTGCCGTGATCGAAGACCTCTACCCGGCGTGGCTCACCCGCGATTGGGAGACTTGGGCCCGGGCCTTGCCCGAAGTCGCCCGCAAGGCTGCTTCCTACCGTGAGGACGCCAAGCGTTTCGAGACTGAGTGCGTCATGGTGGTTGCCTTCGGCGAGACGGGCGCGGCGACGCTCGCGCCGGCGCAATCGAGTCTCATGGACAAGCTTTTCCGTCGAAAGACTTCGGTCGCCCCCGGCGCCTGGTGCCCCGACCGCTATGAAGGAGCAGCGCTATGACTCGCATACTCAATCGTGAATTCGATCTTGACGCGGCCCGGCGGCTGCACGAAGAAGGCTATCTGCAGCCCGTCGCCCGCGCGCTTTCCGCACGCGGCATCAAGGATGCCTCCGAGCTCGCTCAGGACTGGAAGTCGATGCTGCCGCCCGCCTTGCTAGAAGGCACCCGCGAGGCGGCCGAACGCCTTGCGCTCGCGCGGGAACGCGGCGAGCGCGTGACCGTCGTCGCCGACTACGACTGCGACGGCGCCACGGCCTGCGCCGTTGCACTCCGCGGTCTGAGGATGATGGGCATCAAGGCGGATTACTTCGTTCCGCACCGCGTTCACCACGGCTACGGGCTCTCGAGCACCGTCGTCGACCTGCTTGCCGCACGCAGCCCCAAACCCGATGTGCTTCTCACAGTCGACAACGGCGTTTCCTCAGCCGAAGCCGTTCGTCGCGCAGCAGGACTCGGCATCGACGTCGTCGTCACCGACCACCATCTGCCCGGCGCCGAACTCCCGCCGGCGGTATGCATCGTGAATCCGAACCTCGCGACCTCCGCCTTCCCCTCAAAGGCGCTCGCCGGCGTCGGCGTCATGTACTACGTGCTCCTTGCCCTGAGGGCGCTTCTTCGCGAGCGCGGCGTCTACACGCAGCAGACCCAGCCCAGGCTCGACTCGCTTGTCGACCTCGTTGCACTCGGTACCGTGGCCGACGTCGTAAAGCTTGACAAAAACAACCGAATCCTAGTCGCTCAAGGTCTCAACCGCATCCGGCTCGGCCGCACGCATGCCGGCATCAACGCACTCTTCGCCGTTGCGGGAAAGAAGCCGGAAGCCGCCGGGGTGCGAGACTTCGGCTTCGCGCTCGGTCCTCGCATCAACGCCGCAGGCCGTCTCGACACGATGGAGAACGGCATCGAATGCCTGCTCGCCGACGACCCCGCTGTCGCGCTCGAATACGCACGAAGCCTCAACGACTTCAACGCCGCCCGTCAAGAACTCGAAACGGAGATGCAGCAGGCCGCCGAGTCGGCGCTCTCGCGCTGCAGCATTGAGCGCATGGCCACACTGACGCTCTACGACGCCCGATTCAACGAGGGGGTCGTCGGGCTTGTCGCCTCCCGTTTAAAGGAAAAGACCAATCGACCGACGATCGTCTTCGCACCAGCGGACAACGGCTCGCTCAAGGGGTCGGGCCGCTCGATTCCGGGCGTTCACCTGCGGGATGCGCTCGATCTTGTGTCCAAAGCTCTGCCGGGGGCGATCATGCGGTTCGGCGGACACGCCATGGCCGCCGGCCTCACCCTCAGAAGCGAGAGCGAGCTTCCGGCCTTTCGCGACGCTCTGGAAAAGGCCGTCCTCAGCATGGTCGACGCCTCCGTTTTCGAGCGCGTCATCTACGCGGACGGCGGACTTGCCCCCGATGAGATCACCGAGCGCCTTGTCCAGGCAATCGACAGCCAAATCTGGGGACAGGGCTTCGACGCCCCGATCTTCGCCAACGAATTTCGCGTCGTGCGCCAGAGCCTCGTCAAGGACGCACATACCAAGCTCATTCTCGACCTGGGCGGCCAGCGCTTCGACGCAATCTTCTTCCGCCACACGGAAACGCTCCCGGGCACGGTCCGTCTGGCCTACCGACCGAACATCAACGAATTCATGGGCCGAAGAACCGTCCAACTCGTAATTGAAGCCGCAGAGCTTTGATTTTCCACGTCTTTTACCCGTTTTTGAGAGCGCCTGCAGACAAAAAAGCAGGCGCTTTCGCCTTATAATTATTTGATTTTTCTGCCGTGCGCAGCGCGCCGCGCCTTGCGGCCGTCCACAAACCGGCACGGCCATTCCCTTTCCACCCCTACATAAAGAGTGACATGATGGAAGTCGAACGCATCAACCAGATTCAGAACCTTACGGACGACCTTACGCGCCGTCTGACCGAACTTCGGGGGTATCTTTGACGTCGATCGCAAAGCGCGCCGTCTCGAAGAAGTCAACCGCGAGGTTGAAAATCCGGATCTCTGGAACGATCCCAAGCACGCTCAGGAAGTGAGCAAGGAAAAGAAGCTCCTCGACGACATCGTCGGCAGCTTCAACAAACTCACCTCGGGCATCAATGATGCCGCCGAGCTTTTCGAACTTTCCATGGCGGAAGAGGACTGGGAAACGGTTGAAGCCGTAGGTCTGGACGTCGAAGAAATCGAAAAGGAAGTCGCTCAGCTCGAATTCAAGCGCATGTTCAACCAGCCGATGGACTCGGCCAACTGCTACCTGGAAATCCAGGCCGGCGCAGGCGGCACCGAGGCCCAGGACTGGGCGAGCATGCTCGAGCGCATGTACATGCGCTACTCCGAACGCAAGGGCTTCAAAGTCACCCTTGAAGAAGAAAGTCCGGGCGAAGTCGCGGGCATCAAGTCCTGCACGCTCTACATCGAGGGCGAATGGGCCTACGGCACGCTTCGCACCGAAACCGGCATCCACCGTCTCGTGCGCAAGAGTCCCTTCGACTCCAACGCCCGCCGCCACACGTCCTTCACGTCCGTCTACGTCTATCCGGAAGTCGATGACTCGATCGAAATCGAGATCAATCCGGCCGACCTATCAGTCGACGTTTTCCGCGCCTCCGGCGCCGGCGGCCAGCACATTCAGAAGACGGAGTCTGCCGTCCGAATCCACCATATTCCGACGGGCATCATCACGATCTGTCAGGACGACCGCTCCCAGCACCGCAACCGCGAGAAGGCCATGCAGCAGCTCAAGGCCAAGCTCTATGAACTCGAGATGCGCAAGCGCATGGAGGAACAGACGAAGCTCGAGGAAAGCAAGTCCGACATCGGCTGGGGCCATCAGATCCGCAGCTACGTGCTCGACCAGTCGCGCGTGAAGGATCTGCGCACGAACGTCGAAACCGGCAACACCGGCGCCGTGCTCGACGGCGATCTCGATCAGTTCATCGAAGCGTCTCTGAAGAACGGCGTCGCCGCCGCCTGAGACACGATCCGCTTCTAGGAAGGCCGCGACGGCACGTCCGCCGCGGCCTCACCACAGGAACACAAAATGTCCGAACAGACTCAGAATCAGGAAACCGCCCAGCAGTTGGCGGAAGAAGAAAATCACATCATCTCGGAGCGCCGCGCCAAGCTCGCCGCACTGCGCGAAGCCGGCGTCGCCTATCCGAACGACTTCGTGCGCACGGACCTCTTCGGTGACATCCGCGCCAAGTACCAGGATGCAACCGCCGAGGAACTCGAGGCGCTCAAGCCCGAAGTGGCCTGCTCCGGCCGCATGATGCTCAAGCGCATCATGGGCAAGGCGAGCTTTGCGACCGTGCGCGACTTCACCGGCGACATGCAGTACTTCATCACGAAGGGCGACATCGGCGAAGATGCCTACGCCGCATGGAAGACGTTCGACCTCGGCGACATCGTCGCGGTCAAGGGCACGCTCTTTCGCACGAAGACGGGCGAACTCTCCATCCGTGCCCATGAGCTTCGCCTCATGACGAAGAACATCCGTCCTCTGCCCGACAAGCACAAGGGCCTCGTCGACACCGAAATGTGCTATCGCCAGCGCTACGTCGACCTCATCATGAACGAGGACTCCCGCAACCGCTTCCTCGTGCGCTCCAAGGCAATCGCCGCGATCCGCAGCTTCATGCTCGCGCACCGCTTCCTTGAAGTTGAGACGCCGATGCTCCACCCGATTCCGGGCGGCGCCAACGCCAAGCCGTTCATCACGCACCACAACGCGCTCGACATGGACATGTACCTGCGCATTGCGCCTGAACTTTATCTGAAGCGTCTCGTCGTAGGCGGCTTCGAACGCGTCTTCGAGATCAACCGCAACTTCCGCAATGAAGGCGTTTCCGTTCGGCACAACCCCGAATTCACCATGATGGAGTTCTACTGCACGTACTGGACGTACCGCGACCAGATGCAGTTCACGGAGGAACTCCTGCGCACGGCCGCCCGCGAAGCCACCGGGTCCGCCGTCCTCGCCTACCAGGGTCACGAGATCAATCTTGAGAAGCCCTTCGATCGACTCACGCCGGTCGAAGCCGTCCTCAAGTACTCGCCCTCCTACACGGCCGAACAGCTCAACGACGAAGCCTTCCTTCGCGCAGAGCTCGTCCGCCTCGGCGAACCGCAGCCCGACTACGTCGGCCTCGGCGCTCTGCAAATGGCTCTCTTTGAAGAGACGACGGAAGCCAAGCTCATTCAGCCGACCTTCATCATCGACTATCCGACGGAAATCTCTCCGCTCGCCCGCGCTTCCGACGATAACCATGATGTGACCGAACGCTTCGAACTCTTCATTGCCGGCCGCGAACTCGGCAACGGCTTCTCCGAGCTCAACGACCCGGACGACCAGGCCGCCCGCTTCAAGGCCCAGGCCGACGCGAAGAGCCACGGCGACGACGAAGCCATGTACTACGACGCGGACTACATCCGCGCCCTTGAGTACGGTCTCCCGCCGACCGCCGGCTGCGGCGTCGGCATCGACCGCTTCATCATGCTTCTGACCGATGCGCCTACGATCCGCGACGTGCTGCTCTTCCCGCACATGCGTCCGGAATCGAGCAATTAATCATTGCTCCATGGATCGATCCGCCTCGGTCCTGCGCCCCCGGGTTCAGGATCTCCTCACCGAGATCCGCACCCGGATGCAAAGCTCAAGCCCCGAGTCCCTCGGGGCTTTCAGCGCTCTAGGGCTCAAGCTCGGAAGCCTCCGCGCGAACGTCATGCATGCTCTTCGCACGGATTCCGAACTCCGCGCGCTTGCTCTCGAAACGCATCCCGGCCTCTTCGAGCTGCACATCGAGAACAATCTTGAAACTTCTCTGGCGGCGCTCGCCTCCGGCCTGAGCCGTCACGGCCTCACTCAGACGCGCCCCTTCGAACAGCTTGATGTCAGAGCGCCCAACGGCCTCATCGTCGGTCGCGCCGACCGCTCCATCTTTCGCTCGCTCGGTCTCGCCACAGTCGTCGTGAGGCTTCTCGCACTCACGCCCGACCACCGTTTCCTCCTCCAGCAACGCAGTGCGACGAAATCGATCGGCCCGGGACTCTGGGACAACCTCGCCGCCGGGCTTGTCGCTTCAGGCGAGACGCCCGCCGAAGCCATGCTGCGCGAACTCCATGAGGAAGCGGGCCTCTCACCTGAACCCGAAACCCTCCTTGCTCCCCCGCACCTGCGCTGGCAGGTGCTTCATGACGTCCCCGAAGGTCGCATGAATGAGGCAACCTTCGGCTTCATTCTTGAACTTCCGCCCCAAGCCGTCCCCGTCAATCTCGACGGCGAAGCGGCCGGCTTCGCCGCCTTCACCACGGCCGAACTCCTGCGCATGATTGAACGGAATCAGCTCATGCCCGAAGCCGCCCGCCTAATTCTTGAACATCTCTCGCACTGCGCCTGACAGCCGGCGAAATCGCTACCCGAGAGTCGCCGGAATCAATGGGGACGATCGAAATCTTGCGTTTTTCTATAGCGTTTTTCTATATGTCGACATATTGTCAGCACATAAATGTCGTCTTTACTTGACATCAACACGGATACATTTTATGCTCTTTTGAGCATAACAACTAGGAGACTCCCTCATGGGCCGTCCACCACGAAGCCGCATCGTCGACATGCCGATGCGCACCGTCTACTTCAAACCCTGCGGAAGGCTCTCCGACAAAGTCGAAAGCGTCCATATCAAGTTCGAGGAGCTTGAGGCTCTGCGCCTGTCGGATCTCGAAGGTCTTTCTCAAAGCGAAGCCAGCACGGGCATGGGCGTCTCGCGCCATACGTTCGGGCGCGTGCTTGCCAGCGCAAGACGCAAAGTGGCCATGAGTCTCGTCAACAACATCGCGCTCGTGGTCACGGGCGGCACGAATTCTTACCGCGTCGGCTCCGACAAGCTTTTAAAGGAACACCCTGCCATGAAGATCGCCATTTCCGCCGAAGGCCCGGCGCTTGAAGACAACGTCGACCCGCGCTTTGGCCGCGCCGCCGGCTTCATCATCTACGACACAGAAACGAAGGAGACCCTCTACCTCGAGAACGGTTCCGGGCAGACCGCCGTTCAAGGTGCGGGCCTCATTGCCGTAGAGGCCGTTTCCAATGCAGGGGCCTTAGTCGCCTTGAGCGGCTACATCGGTCCCAAGGCCTTCGATGCACTCCAAGCGCTCGGCATCGGCACCGTTCAGGATGTCGACAACCACACGGTAGGCGAAGTTATTCGCGCCTTCGAAGCAGGCGAGCTGACCGTCATCGCGCCATCCCAAAGGAAAGACTGATGCGAGTACTTTTTGCCAGCGGCAAGGGCGGAGCCGGCAAGACAACCGTCACGGCCGGCATCGCCGACTTCTGGCCGCACCCGCTCGTTCTTGCAGACGCCGATGTGGAGGCGCCGGATCTTGGACTCTTTCTGCCGCATACCTTCTCCGAAGAGATACCCGTCGGGCTTGAAGTCCCCATCCGCATCACCGAGACCTGCAATCTCTGCGGCGAATGCACGTCCATCTGCCAGTTCAACGCCATTAAGAAGCTCGCCGGGCGCATCATGCCGTTTCCTGACATGTGCCACGGCTGCGGCGGCTGCACCGCCGTCTGCACTCCCCGCGCCATCGTGACGGGCGAACGCGAACTGGGACGAATCCGCATCGGAGCCGACGCATCAGGACGCACCTTCCTTGAAGGTCGCTCCCGTGTGGGCGAGGCCATGACGCCGCCGCTCATCAGATCCCTTCTTCGACGAGCTTCGACCCATGCACGGCGAGCGCGCGCCGATCTTCTCATCGACGGCCCGCCTGGCGTCTCATGTCCCGTCATGACGGCTGCCGCTTCCGCGGACGCGCTCGTGCTCGTCATCGATCCGACGCCTTTTGGCGTACATGACTTCAAGCTCGCCCTGCGCGCCTTTGAACGTCTCGGAAAGCCCATGACTGCCGTCATCAACCGCAGCGGACAACCGGAGATCGCCGCATGCGAAGACGAGCTCATCACCTTTTGCGAAGAAAAGGGACTTCAGATCGCCGCACGACTTCCCTTCGACCGCGAAGCCGCAGAACGTGCGGCAACGGGCCGTCATCCGATGCACGACTCCGAAACATGGCGCACCCGCTTCAATCAGGCCGCGCGCGCCCTTTACGACACGTTGGAAGGAGCACGTCATGCATGAGATCGTCGTACTGAGCGGCAAGGGCGGTGCCGGCAAAACGAGCATTACCGCCGCCCTGGCCCGCGCCATGAGTCTGAGGGAAAAAATCATCATCTCAGACTACGATGTCGACGCACCCGACCTGCACATCGTGCTCAAGCCCGAGATCGAGATGCGCGCCGACTTTGTGAGCGGCCAACTCGCCGTCTTCAATCCGGACAACTGCATCGACTGCGCCCAATGCCTTGCCTTCTGCCGATTTGATGCCATCGAACAGACGGCGCCCGGCGAGTATCCCGTCATTGAGGCGCTCTGCGAGGGGTGCGCCGTCTGCATCAAGCTCTGTCCCGAACAAGCCTTTGACTTCGTGCCCCGTCATTGCGGCGAATATTTCCGCAGCCGCACGCGCTTCGGCACGATGATCCACGCTGAACTCGCGCCGGGCGCCGAAAACTCCGGGCGACTCATTCTGCTTCTCAAGCAGGAAGCCGCCAAGGCGGCCAAGGCGGACGGCGCCGAGATCATACTCTCTGACGGCACGCCCGGCATCGGCTGCCCCGTCATCAGCTCGCTATCGGGTGCCGGGCTCGTCTGCGCAGTGATTGAGGCGAGCGCTTCGGGCATCGCCGACTTCAAGCGTCTTGCCGAGCTTACGCGCCGCTTCCGCCTACCCATGGCCGTCATCATCAACAAAGGAGAACTCAACCCTCAGGCCTCCAAAGCGGCCGCCGAAGCAGCTCGCGACGCCGGCGCTGAAATCCTCGGGACGCTCCCCTTCACGCCCGCCTTCACCGAAGCCATGAATCGTGGCGAGGCCCTAGGCGAAACGCCGTCCGAACTTGACGGCCTCCTTCAAACCTTTGCTGACCGCCTGCTTGCGCTTGTACGCACAGGACGCCGAAGCAGATTCATTCCCATCAAGGAGAAAGCATCATGAAAATCGCCATCCCATCCGTCCTTCCCGGCGGCCTTGAAGCCCAAGTCGGCGCCCATTTCGGACACTGCGACTGCTACACGATCGTCGACGTCGAAAACGGCGCCATTGCTCAAACAGAAGTTATTGCGTCCTGCGCCCACGAGCACGGCGGCTGCCTCGCTCCCGTGAAGTATCTTGCCGACCGCGGCGTCGCCGTGCTGCTCGCAGGCGGCATGGGCATGCGTCCGCTAATGGGCTTTCTGCAGGAAGGCATCGACGTTTACTACGCCGCCGGCATTGAAACCGTTGAGAAGGCCGTGGCCGCCCACTGGCGAGCTCCCGCGCTTTTCGCCGAATCACTCCTGCGGCGGTCATCACTAAAAGAGGCCCCTCATGCAGATTCTCATCGTCACGCCGGAGCCTGCCCATTGGACGGCCTTCTCCGCGGGTCTCGAAACCGCCGGCCTATCCCCGGCCTTCGCCAAGGCGCCGGAAGACGTCACGTCTCAGGCGCTCAAGATGGACCGTCCCCTGCTCGTACTCTGGGACGCCCCCTACACGGGTGAAGGTCTTCGGGCCGCAGGCATCGCCGTCATCATGACCGACGCCCGCATCCATCAGTCGGCCTGCTCGGACGAGGCGCAGGAAACCTTCCACGAAAAGGTCGAGGGGCTTGGTTTTCTCCCCAACGTCCCGCTCACGCGCACGGCCTCCGACGCTAGAGCGCTTGCGGATGCACTTGCCAAGGTCGGCGCACTCTGAATTGCGCTGTACACACAGCAAAAACGGCAGTTTTCCGACGGGAAGACTGCCGTTTTCGTATTCATTGCTCAAACACGAACTCAATCGCGTTCTTCAAGCCACTTCAGAAGGATGCCTTCAAGGATCTTCTCGTTGGAGGCCTGAGGATCATCATCAAACCCCGGCAGAGCGCAGACCATCTCATGGAGCTTCACGAAGGAAAGCGTAAGCGGATCGAGATCCGGATCCGCGTCGTAGAGCGCCTCGGCAATCGCCTGTGCATCCATCCACTTGAACGCCATGACTTATTCCTCGCGTGCGTGGTTGCGGCTGTACTTCGGGATTTCAACCGTGATGTCGCACTCCCCCACCTTCGTCTGGCAGGAAAGTCGGGAAAGCACACCGGCACCCCATGCGGTGTCGAGATGGTCAAGCTCGTTGTCCTCGGCCTCTTCAAGAGAGTCGAAACCCTCGCGAATGATCACATGGCACGTCGCGCACGCGCACGAAAACTCACACGCATGCTCGATCTTGACACCGTGCGCGAGCAACGCGCGAGCAAGATTCTCACCCTCTGCAGCCTCAAAGACGAGGCCTTCCGGGCAAAGCGTTTCATGGGGTAGCACGGTCACTTTCGGCATTTCATCACCTTTGTGTCGTAATTTGGAAATGGTTATGGATTCTTGGATTCGTCTGCGGGCTGCTCGTCAAACATCGCATCGTCAACACTCATGCCCGAAAGCGCTTCGCGGATCGAACGGTCCATGCGACGTTCGGCAAGCGTCTCAGTGCCTTTCGTCAGGGCTTCGATCCCTGCCTTGACCGCCTCGACGTCGTCCGAAGCAACGAGAGCCGTGAGTCTTTCAACGAGCCCGTCCACCTCGGCGCGTTCAGTTTCATCAAGAAGATCGCCGTCGGATTCAAGCGCTGAGTGCGTCGACTCAAGCAGTCGGCGAGCCTCGACCTGCTGCTCGCGAAGTTCGCGCGCGCGCATATCCTCTTCGGCGCTGCCGTTGCCGTCCTGCAGCATGCGGACGATGTCTTCGTCCGACAACCCGTAGCTGGGCTTGACTTGAATGGATGCTTCGACACCCGTCGTCATTTCACGGGCGGAAACGGACAGAAGCCCGTCAGCATCCACTTGGAACGTCACGCGGATGCGCGCCGCACCGGCCGCCATCGGCGGAATGCCGCGAAGTTCAAAGCGCGCTAGCGAACGGCAGGCGTCCACGAGCTCGCGCTCGCCCTGAACAACATGGATCGCCATGGCGGTCTGGCCGTCGCGGAAGGTCGTGAAGTCCTGTGCCAACGCCACGGGAATGGCGCTGTTGCGCGGAATGACCTTTTCCACGAGTCCGCCCATGGTCTCAAGTCCGAGCGAGAGCGGGGTGACGTCAAGAAGCAGCCAATCGTCATCGCCCGACGTGTTGCCTGCAAGCTTGTTGGCCTGCATGGCGGCACCGATGGCCACGACTTTGTCCGGATCGATGTCGTCGAGTGGCGCAAAGCCGAAAAACTTCTCGACCGCCGTACGCACGCAGGGCATGCGCGTCGCCCCACCCACGAGCACCACGCCGCGTACGCCGGAGACATCCGCAGAGGCGTCGCGCAGAACGGCTTCGACCGTGTCGATCGTCTTTTTGACAAGGTGACAGGTCATGGCATCAAACTCTTCACGCGTGAGTTCCAACTCGACTACGTCGCCGTTGTCGAATGCAAAGCGGAGGTCGGTTGAGTCATTCGTCGTGAGTGCCTCCTTCGCGACTCTGGAAAGCGCCATCAGGCGACGTTTTTCCGCGGCGGAGAGAATATGCCCCGGGAGCGTTGCGGCGGGTTTGCCGTCCACCGTGAAGCGGGCCTTGGGATTGCCGCCGCGGAAGCTTTCCGTCACATGGCAGAGCACGCGATGGTCGAAGTCGTCACCGCCCAAGGCTGAATTGCCCCCCGTGCCGAGCACCTCGAAGACGCCGCGGGTCAGCTTGAGAAGTGACACGTCAAACGTGCCGCCGCCGAGGTCGTAGACCATGTAGGTGCCTTCGGCTCCGTTGTCAAGCCCGTAGGCGAGCGCTGCGGCCGTCGGTTCGTTGAGAAGGCGCA
>CABUOH010000003.1 GCA_902493085.1 uncultured Sutterella sp.
CGGAAGAAAACCTCCTCATGGTCGCGCTCTTCTCGCCCGACGGCAGCATGGCCGCTACGGATCTGGCCGACTATGCGAATCTCAACATCGTCGACGAACTCAAGCGTCTGCCCGGCATTGGCGACGTCAGCGTTTTCGGCAATGCGCAGTCCGCCATGCGCATTTGGCTCGACCCAGAAAAAATGGGGCTCATGGGCATCACGGTCAACGATGTCGAAGACGCCATCGAAGCTCAAAACGCCCAACGCAGCGCAGGCCGTGTCGGTACGGCGCCCACCGTCTCCGAACAACAGCTCTATTACACGATCACGACCCCGGGTCAGCTCCTTACCGCCGAGGAATTCGCCGACATCATCGTCAAGGCCGACGGGCCCGACAAACTCGTGCGAATGAAGGACATTGCCACAACCGAAATCGGCAAGCGATCCTATGAATTCCGAGTCGACATCAACGGCACGCAGGGCGTCAACGTCGGCGTCTACCTTCAGACAGGTGCCAATGCAATGGCGGCCGCCGAAGCCGTCAAATCCCGCATCGTGGAGCTCGCTGCCCAGTTCCCCGAAAACAAGATCGACTACATCATCACCGACGACACGTCGATATTCGTCGGCGCCTCCCTCAACGAGGTCTACCACACGCTCTTCGAAGCCGGCATCCTAGTGCTTCTCGTCGTCTTCATTTTCCTGCAAAACTGGCGCGCCACACTCATTCCGATGCTTGCCGTCCCCGTATCGCTAATCGGCACGATGGCGGGCCTCTGGCTTTTCGGTTTCTCGCTCAATACGCTGACGCTCTTCGCCATGACGCTCTCAATCGGCATCGTGGTGGATGATGCCATCGTCGTGCTTGAAAACGTCGAGCGACTGATGCGCACCGAAGGACTCAATCCCTACGAGGCCGCCCAGAAAGCCATGAAGGAGGTGTCGGGAGCGCTTGTCGCCATCGTTCTCGTGCTCGCTTCCGTCTTCATTCCTGTCGCCTTCCTCGGCGGCATCGCCGGCGAGCTCTATCGACAGTTCGCAGTTACCGTAGCCCTCTCCGTAGCACTGTCGGGCTTCGTTGCCCTCACGCTCACGCCGGCGCTCTGCGCAATCCTTCTCAAGAAACACAATTCTGAAGAGCGCAAGCACCCCTTCTTTCAGGCATTCGACCGAGGACTTGCATCCTTCACGCTGAGATTTCTCAAGCTCGTCAAGGCGGCTCTGCGTCACCGCATCATCACTGCCGCCTTTCTCGTCGCCGCGACAATCGGCTGTTGGCAAATGCTGGAACACACGCCAACTTCCTTTATTCCACGTGAGGACCAAGGCATCGTCCGCATCTCGATCCAACTTCCTGAAGGCGCGGCCTTTCCCCGCACTGAGGCCGTCTCATCTGAAATTCTTGAGTACCTCAAGCAGAACAGCGCCGTTCAAAGCGTCGTAACGATGGTGGGCTTCGACACGATGAGCGGTGATGTCCGCAGCAACGCGTCCACCTTCATCCTCAAGCTCAGGCACTGGGATGACCGAAAGGCCATCGCTGAGGAGATCCAGAAGGACATCCAACATTTCATCAGCGCCCATCCGGACATCAAGGGCGTGGCTGCACTGCCTGCCGCCATCAAGGGACTCGGCTCGACGAACGGCTTTTCCGGTTACATCCTTTCGGACGGCAACGACAACCCGCTCGTTCTCCAGAGCGTTGCAGAAAACTTTCTTGACGCCCTTCAGGACCGTCCGGAACTCACGGGACTTAGAAGCTATCTGACGGCCGACACACCGCAGCTCAAGCTTCATGTCGACGAGACCAAGGCGATCGCGCTCGGCGTGAACATCGACGACATCTACGACACGATCTCTCACCTGATGGGAAGCAAGTATGTCAATGATTTCACACGCAACGGCAAAATCTACCGCGTCGTCATCCAGGCGGCTCCGCAATTTCGCTCGACGCCCGAGGACATCGGCTCGGGCTATGTCCGCGCCAGCAGTGGCGAAATGGTGCCCATCTCCGCTCTCGTGCGCACCGAACGCACTTCGGGCGCCGCGTCCCTCTCACGCATGAACGGCTATCTTGCCGCCCAGTTCAGCGGTGCGGCCTCTCAGGGCACTTCTTCGGGCGACGCGATCAAGCTCGTCGAGGAAACGGCCCAAGAAGTGCTCCCCGAGGGCTACACGATCGAATGGGTGGGTCAAGCCTATCACGAAAAGCGCATCGGCGCATCGTCAACCACCGCCTTCGGCTTCGGCATTCTGATGATGTTCCTCATCTTGGCTGCGCTCTACGAACGCTGGTCGCTCCCGATTGCCGTCGTACTGGCCGTGCCCTACGCCGTCCTCGGCGCCATGACTGCCATCTGGATCCGCGGAACGCCCAACGACATCTACTTCCAAATCGGTCTTCTGGTGCTCATCGGCCTTACGGCAAAGAATGCAATTCTCATCGTGGAATTCGCCGCGCAGAAAATGGAGGAAGGCATGGGACCTTTTGACGCTGCGCTTGAAGCCGCCGGTCTTCGATTCCGACCAATTCTGATGACATCCTTTGCCTTCGTGCTCGGCGTCGTTCCGCTCATCATCGCCACTGGCGCCGGCGCCGGCGCTCGCCACTCCATGGGTACGGGTGTCTTTGGCGGCATGCTCGCAGCGACCTTCATATCAACCATCTTCGTACCCGTGTTTTTCACTTGGTTCGCGAAGAAATCCTCAAAGAAACGCTGAGCTAAAAGCTCAGACTAAATCGGCCGCTCCTCCCGGAACGGCCGATTTTCATGGGTCCGAGCAGTTACGACGTCAACTGAGCAGCATCTTGTCGGATACGCCGTCCCCCGCCTTCTCGAAAAACTGCAGAAGATCCACGGCCGTCAGCTTCGTCTTCTCCTCGCCTCTGACGTCAAGAATCGGCCGGCCGTCGTGCATCATGATGAGGCGATTGCCGTAACGAAGCGCATCCCGCATGTTGTGGGTGATCATAAGCGTCGTAAGCTGCTGTTCTGTCACGAGCTTTTCCGTTATCTCAAGCACCTTGCCCGCCGTCTTCGGATCTAGCGCTGCCGTGTGTTCGTCAAGCAGCAGAAGCTTCGGGCGCACCAACGTTGCCATCAGGAGCGTAAGCGCTTGGCGCTGGCCGCCCGAGAGAAGTCCCACATGAGCCGTCATGCGGTTTTCGAGTCCAAGGCCGAGCATTTTGACGAGTTCCGCGAAATAAGCCGTGCGATCCGCGCGATCGCTCCATCGAAGCGTCTGCGCACGGCCCCGCCGGTCCGCGATGGCCAGATTTTCTGAAATCATCATGCCGGCGGCCGTACCGCGCATCGGGTCCTGAAAGACGCGCCCTATAAAAGCGGCCCGTTTGTACTCCGGCATCTTGGAAACGTCAACACCGTCGATGAGAATGGATCCGGAATCAATCGGGAATGCACCCGCAATAGCATTGAGCGTCGTGGACTTGCCGGCACCATTAGAACCGATCACGGTGCAGAAGTCTCCATCCTCAAGCGTGAACGAGACGCCTCGCAGCGCCTTCTTTTCATTGGCAGTACCCGCAAAGAACGTTTTGGTGACGTTTTTGAGTTCAAGCATTTTCTTTCCTTCGTGTTCGGTTCTCAATTCAGGCACGGAAACGCCGGCAGGACAGCTTTTCCTTGATGAGCGGCAGTGCCAGCGCAACGGCAACGAGCACGGCGGTAAAGAGCTTGAGATCGTTGGGCGGCATGCCCATTTCAAGCACGAATGCAATGACGAGTCGATAAATGATGGAGCCCAGGATCACCGCCACAAGGCTCGTCTTGAAGGTCTTGGGCGAGAAAAGGACCTCTCCGATGATAACGGATGCCAGACCGATCACGATCGTGCCGACGCCCATGCCCACGTCTGCAAAGCCGTTGGCTTGGGCGACGGTTGCCCCCGACAAGGCGACAAGGCCGTTCGAAATGACAAGGCCCAACACAATCATCGTATTGGTGTTGATGCCTTGCGCCCGGGCCATCTGAGCATTGAAACCCGTGGCGCGCACGGCGGTTCCGAGCTCCGTGCCGAAGAACCAGTAGATCACGGCAGCGACCGCAACCGCAAAGACCAAGCCTACGATGAGACCGCTCATGGCTACGGACAATCCAAAACTGTTCTCAAGAATCGTGAAGACCGTCTCATTTTGCAGGAGGCCGACGTTGGATTTTCCCATCACGTGTAAGTTCACGGAATAGAGACCGATCATCGTCAGAATACCGGCAAGAAGCGCCGGAATGCGAAGTTTCGTCGTAAGAAGACCCGTGACGCCTCCGGCAAGAGAGCCTGCAAGGAGTGCGAGGGCAAAGGCGACCGGCAATCCAAGTCCGGCCGTGATGGCGGTTGCGGCCACAGCTGCGCCAAGAGGAAACGAGCCTTCAACGGACAGATCGGCGATATCGAGAATGCGAAACGTCAGAAAAACGCCCAGGGCGAGGACTGACCACTGCAACCCCTGTCCTACGGTCGAGAGAATGAGATCAAGCATGAAGTTTCCTTTTCTAGGTACGCTCGACGGATATGACCGCCGATTGTTTTTTTAGTAGGAGCGCCGGCAGAGAACGATCTTCCGGCCTATGCAAAAAAAGCGGAGCTTCGCAGACGCATCCGGCGTCCTTGACAAGCTCCGCACGAGGCGCAGCCTCTATTTGAGATTACTGAAAGAGCACCGCTCCCTTCCGGAGTTCTTCCGGAATTGCAATGCCGATCGCAGCAGCCGTCTTCATATTGAAGACCGGCGTTCCGCTTGCGACGTGCTGAACCGGCATGTCGGCGGGCTTCTTCTTGCCGTCGAGAATGTCTGCTCCCATCTGGCCCGTCATACGGCCGATTTCGTAGTAGTCAACGGAGATCGAGCCGAGGCATCCGGCTTCAGTCATGCCGCGCTCGCCGGCGACGACCGGAATCTTGGCGGGATTGACGACTTTTGCAAGTGCAGGGATGGCGCTAGCAAGCACGTTGTCAGTTGGCAGCCACAAACCCTGAACCTTGCCATTTAGGCTGGTAACGGCCTGCTGAATGTCATTGACGTTGGATACAGTGGCTTCAAGCACCTGCACACCGTGCTTTTCAGCGGCCTTCTTGAAAATGTCGACTTGATACTTGGAGTTGATTTCACTGGAGTTGTAGATTGTACCGACCGTCTTGGCGCCCGGGACGAGCTTGAGCAACAGCTCAAGCTGAGCTTCGATCGGGCCAAGATCGGAGACGCCCGTGACGTTGCCGCCGGGCATTTCATCAGACTTGACGAGCTTGGCCGCGACAAAATCGGTGATGGCTGTGGCCACGATCGGCGTATCCCTCGCGGTCGTCGCCACTGCCTGTGCCGCTGGAGTTGCAACAGCGAAAATCAGCTTGTCCTTGTTGGAGACAAAACGAGTGGCGATGTTATGAAGATTCGACTGATCGCCCTGGGCGTTCTGGAAGTCGATCTTGATGTTGACGCCGTCCTTGTAGCCTCGTTCTGCGAGTGCATCCTTGACGCCTTTGGTACAGGCGTCAAGAGCGGCATGCTCGACAAGCTGAACGATGCCTACGGGCACGAGTTCGGCCTTGGCAGGCTCCTTGTCGCCACATCCCGCAAGTGCCAGCGCGGCAGCAACGGAAAGCGCAATGGCGCGGCGGCGCGTAATCTTGGAAATCTGCATGTGATCCCTCTCCCCCTCTGTAATGGAAGTCATGCCCGGGCCCGATTGTGCCGCAGGACGTTGATTTCGATTATACGAACCGAAAACGCACGTCTTTCGCGCTCTACTTCCTTTTACTTAAAGCAAATCTACTAGCCGCATGAAGCTCGCTCAAAAGTTGTTCAAATCATTTTTGACGGCCGCCTCTTCCACGCCCTTGCGCTAAAAATAAACGGCGCCCGTCAGACGACGGACGCCGTTTAGGACAGTCCACTCCCGAACATGCGGGATGACGATTTACTTGAAGAAGCTCTTCATGCGATCGAAGAAGCCCTGCGTCTTGGGATTATGCTTGTCCCCTCCCTCCTTGAGAGACGCTTCGAACTCCTTCAGCAGGTTCTTCTGCTTGGTAGAGAGATTGACCGGCGTTTCCACGGAGATGTGAAGGAACAAATCGCCGGGCTCGCCCGTCCGCAGGTTCTTCACGCCCTTGCCGCGCAATCGGAAGGTCTTGCCGGACTGAGTGCCTTCCGGCAACGTGATTCGCGATTCGCCCGAAAGGGTCGGAACCGTGATTTCACCGCCGAGCGCCGCAGTAGCAAAGGAGACGGGAAGTTCAGTATGAAGATCGTCTCCGTCACGAGAAAAGATGTCGTGCGGCTTGACCACGATTTCAATATAGAGGTCTCCTGACTCACCGCCGTTCATGCCCGGTTCGCCGCGCCCAGACATGCGGATGCGCTGACCGTCGTTGATGCCGGCCGGAATCTTGACCTCCACAACCTTCGTCGTGCGAACCTTGCCGACACCTTGGCAGTTCGGACACGGGTCTGTGATGACCTGTCCGGTCCCGTGACACTTCGGACAGGTCTGATGCACTTGGAAAAGACCGTTGGAGACGCGAACGGCACCGTGCCCCTGGCAAGTCGGGCATGTCCTTCTGGACGTACCCGGCTTGCAGCCCGTGCCGTGACAGGACTGGCATTCATCCCAGGCCGGGACTCGGATTTCCATCGTGCGGCCCATGGCTGCATCTTCGAGAGAAATCTCCAGCTCGAATCGCACGTCGTTTCCGCGGACGCCCTGCTCACGGGCCGAGCGGCTTCCACGCATGCCGCCACCGCCGAAGATGTCGCCGAAGATGTCGCCGAAGGCACTCTGAAAATCAGCGCCGTTCATGTTGCCAAAACCGCCGAATCCGCCGTGGCCGCCGGCGGCGTTGGGATCCACGCCGGCCTTTCCGTATCGGTCATAAGCGGCGCGCTTCTGGTCGTCGGAAAGCACGGCATAGGCTTCACCGATTTCCTTGAACTTCTCTTCGGCGACCTTGTCCCCCGGATTGCGGTCCGGGTGGTACTTCATGGCCATTCGGCGGTAGGCCTTCTTGATGTCGTCGGCGGAAGCGTCCTTGCCGACGCCGAGCACCTCGTAATAATCGCGATCAGACATTACCCAATTCCTGCGGGGGACTGCCCCGTCTTCTTTTTGATTTTTCAAAACTCGAAAAGGGCCGGCATCGCGTGAGCGAACCGACCCTTCGTTGGATGCGCTGACTCCAGGCCTAATCAGCCCGGGAGCCTAGGCTGCCGGATTTCCGTCACTCACGGATTACTTCTTGACATCCGTGAAATCGGCGTCGACCACATCGTCATCGGCAGGCTTGCTGCCGGAAGCGGAGCCTTCCGGAGCGGCCTGTTGCTGAGCGGCGGCCTTGTTCATTTTTTCACCGATCTTCTGGGCAGCGGCCATCAGATTCTCAACAGCCTTGTCAATGGCAACCTTATCCTCGCCCTTGACCTTTTCTTCGACCGTGCGGATGGCGTCTTCGCAAGCAGCGCGGTCGGCACCGTCAACCTTGTCACCGAATTCCTTCAGAGTCTTCTGGACCTGACCGATCGCGGCATCGGCCTGATTGCGGGCCTGAGCCAGTTCGGCGCGACGGTGATCCTCTTCCTTGTTGGCTTCGGCGTCCTGCACCATGCGTTCGATCTCGTCTTCGCTCAGACCGGAGCTGGCCTTGATCGTGATGGTGTTTTCCTTGCCGGTGGCCTTGTCCTTGGCGGCCACGTGAAGAATGCCGTTGGCGTCGATGTCGAACGTGACCTCAATCTGCGGCAGTCCGCGCGGAGACGGCGGAATGCCTTCGAGGTTGAACTCGCCGAGAAGCTTGTTCGAGGCGGCCATTTCGCGTTCGCCCTGATAGACCTTGATGGTCACGGCCGGCTGGTTGTCTTCAGCGGTCGAGAACACCTGGCTGTGCTTCGTCGGAATCGTGGTGTTGCGCTTGATCATCGGAGTCATCACGCCGCCGAGCGTTTCAATGCCGAGCGTGAGCGGGGTAACGTCGAGCAGGAGCACGTCGCGGCGTTCGCCAGTAAGAACGGAGCCCTGAATGGCGGCGCCAATGGCGACGGCTTCGTCGGGGTTGACGTCCTTGCGCGGATCCTTGCCGAAGAATTCCTTCACAACAGCCTGAACGCGCGGCATGCGGGTCTGGCCGCCGACGAGAATGACGTCGGTAATGTCGGACGTGGACGTACCGGCATCACGCAGAGCCTTGCGGACCGGCTCGATCGTGCGCTGAACGAGGTCTTCAACGAGCGCTTCGAACTTGGCGCGGGTGACCGTCACATTGAGGTGCTTCGGTCCCGTGGCATCGGCCGTGATGTACGGCAGATTGATTTCGGTTTCCTGACGGCTCGAAAGCTCGATCTTGGCCTTTTCAGCCGCGTCCTTCAAACGCTGCAGAGCGAGAACGTCCTTGGAGAGGTCAACGCCCGTATCCTTGCGGAACTCGTTGATCAGATGGTCGACAAGGCGCTGGTCGAAGTCTTCACCGCCGAGGAACGTGTCGCCGTTCGTGGAGAGCACTTCAAACTGCTTGTCGCCGTCAATGTTGGCAAGGTCGATGATGGAGATGTCGAACGTGCCGCCGCCAAGGTCGTACACGGCGATCTTGCGGTCGCTGTTGCCGCCCTTGTCCATGCCGAAGGCAAGCGCAGCAGCGGTCGGTTCGTTGATGATGCGCTTGACTTCAAGACCGGCAATGCGGCCGGCGTCCTTCGTAGCCTGACGCTGCGAGTCGTTGAAGTAGGCCGGTACCGTAATGACGGCTTCCGTAACGGCTTCGCCGAGATAATCTTCGGCAGTCTGCTTCATCTTGCGAAGAATCTCAGCGCTGACCTGCTGCGGAGCAAGCTTCTTGCCTTGAGCCTCGACCCAAGCGTCGCCGTTGTCGGCACGCATGATCGTGAACGGCATCAGACCAAGATCCTTCTGAACTTCGGCGTCGTCGAAGCGACGGCCGATAAGGCGCTTAACGGCAAAGAGCGTATTCTTCGGATTGGTCACAGCCTGGCGCTTGGCCGGGGCGCCGACGAGCACTTCACCATTGTCCATGTAGGCGACGATGGACGGAGTCGTGCGGGCGCCTTCGCTGTTTTCGATAACCTTGATGTTCTCGCCCTCCATCACGGCAACAGCCGAGTTGGTGGTGCCAAGGTCAATACCAATGATCTTCGCCATAGTGGTTTAATCCTCTCAAATAAAACCTTTCGTCCGAAACGTCTTCTTCATGAGGCGCAGAGCCCTGCTCGCGCGGGAGCGCTCGGACAGATCTGAAACTAACGTGTCCGCAAACGGAATTGTCCAACCTGCGAACGACCTTAATCCCTATATGGGGATGCCCCCTGTTATTTCAAGTCTCGCGTCCGAAGTTTGTCAAAAAAAATTACACTTGGCTCATCTAGTATTTGAAAATCAAGGAAAAAATTAAAAAAAAGAGCCGATGATTGAGCGCAAAAAAGGCGCCCCTTCCAGGACGCCTTCCATTCGCTTAAGCGGTGTCAAGCGCGAGCTTCTCACCCCTGAGCGACGCTTACCATGGCCGGACGAAGAACGCGATCGGCGATCATCCACCCGCGCTGAAAGACTTCGACCACGATGCCCGAAGCAACACCTTCGGGCGCGGGAACCATCGCAATCGCCTGGTGCTTGTGCGGATCGAACGCTTCGCCCTTCGGGTCAACGGGCTTCATGCCCGAAACATCAAGAGCGTGCATGAACTGGCGGTAGGTGGCAAGCATGCCCTCGCGGACGGGATTTTCCTCGTCGCTCTTCGTAACTTCAAGAGCCTTTTCAAGACTGTCGACAACCGGAAGGAGGTTTTCGGCAAACTTTTCAATGCCGAACTTTCGAGCCTTTTGGACCTCTTCGGAGGAGCGGCGACGGGTGTTTTCAAGCTCCGCCATGGCGCGCACGTAGAGGTCGTAGTGCTCCATCACCTTGGCTTCGGCGAGTTTCAGAGCCGTCTGAAGCGTCTCAACCGTCTGCTCGGGCGTCTCCGTCTGCTGAACCTCTTCATCAGCACGGGCTTGCGCGCCTTCACAGGCCGGACACTCCTCGGCACCCCCGTCCTGGCGGCAGACAGCCTCTTCCTTCACTTCTTGGTTCTGAGTATTTTCAGTCATATGTCACTCCGTATGAGCGTCGCCGAGACGCTGGGAAACTGGTTTGGCCCGGGAAACCGTTTCTCTGAGCCAATAGGTTGTTTCTTATATGGGGACGCCCCCGCGTTTTTCAAGTCCGCCAATCACCGGGCACCTTCTCAGAGCCAGCCCGCAGCCTCGCGGCGCACGATCGTGGCATAAGCTTTCACGGCCTCGGGCGATTCGTTGAGAGCGTCAATGTAGTGAAATTCCGGCTGCCCACCGCCTCTGAAGGCGGACAGGTACTCGCGACGCAGCTCGTCGTCGATCTCCTCTATCGTCTCGAGACAATCGGCGGCGAACCCCGGGCAGACGACGTCGACACGCGTCACGCCGGCTGCGCCAAGCTCCCTGACGCTGTCGACGGTATAGGGGCGAAGCCACTCGTCCCGGCCGAAACGGGACTGAAAGCAAAGACACCACTGGCCTCGTTCCAACCCAAGCCTTTGAGCGAGAAGTTCGGCTGTTCTCCGGCATTGCGCCTCATAGACGTCGCCTCGATCACTGCTCGCCTTCGGAATGCCGTGAAAGCTCATCACGAGGCGTCCGCCCATGCTCACCGGCGCCCCGTGCTTGTCCCAGTAGGCGCGCACATGCGTGGCCAACGCATCGATATAGGCCGGATCATCGTGATAATCGTGGATTGTGCGAACTGCGGGCGCATCGACATGGGAAAGCTGATATTCGCTTATGCCGTCCAGACACGCCGCAGTCGTTTGAGAGGCGTACTGCGCGAACATGGGCATGACGAGCACGCGGTCGATACCGTCTATCCTCATTGCGTCCAGAACGGACGCCGTCGATGGACTTCCATAACGCATGGACCAATAGACGGGAATGCCCAGTTCGGCTTCAAGCGCTGACGCCGTCCGCTTCGTGTGCACGATGAGGGGCGCCCCCTCATCGGTCCAGACGCTCTTGTAGCGCTCGGCGGATTTTTTCGGACGAGTGCGCAGGATGATGCCGTGCAGAATCGGCCACCACTTCCATCGCGGAAGCTCAACGATGCGACGATCACCGAGGAATTCGGCCAGATAGCGTCGGACGGCTTCCACGGTCGCAGCGTCGGGACTTCCAGTATTGATCAGAAGCAGCGCGGTCTTATTCGTTTTTTCCATGTAGCAACGGTGTCCGAGATTGATGTCCTTATCCGACTCATTTTGAAGCGCCATTCTTAAGGAAGGCTTTTTCTGGCCATTCCCTTCATCAAGCGTACAAAAGAGAGCAGCCGTCCGGAACACGTCCGGGCGGCTGCATAAATCTGCCTAAGACTTAGACTCAGGCGACTTGAGCGCGTCGCGCGCTTCGCCACATGATGATCATGGCTCCCGCCACAAGGCTCATCCAGAACTTGCCGATCACCTGCCCCGCGATGAAATCAAGCGATCCGAAGGCGAGCGAAAGAAAAATCACGGAATCGATAATGGAGCCAACCAAACCCGAAAGCACGATGGCAAGCGTCAAATGGCGTTCGCGCAAAGGCGTATAGACGGCAAAGTCCGCCAACTCAGAGAAAAGAAAGGCACAGGTCGAGCCGAGAATGATCGCCGGCTCGGAGAGAATGCCGGAGAGCGCGGCACCGGCGGCGATCGCAACAAGCGTCCACCTCTTTCCGAGCAAGCTCTGAACCGCATCGCGCAGAATGAGCGCAAGCCCGGCGAAGAGCACAGCCGATGGCGACATGATGCCAGGCCAAACGGGAATAAGGCAGGGACCGTCGGGCGGACAGACCGTACCGACGTTCATCACCATCCAGTTGCCGGCAGGAATGGTGAGAATAAAGAGGGTGAGACAGACGAGGCCGACGGTACGGCCGGACATGTTGAAGGGCATCTTGCAAATCTCCAGGGGCTACCGGTCGGAAAGCCGGCGCTTGCCCAAAAGAAGGAACTCATGAAGGCGGACACCCGGACAGGCGGTTCAGCTGCCGGTGTCGAAGAACCGCATTATACGTTGAGGCAGGTAGTTGATGTTGCCCGGAGCCCTGCCTTGCGGGAAGCCGATGTGTCCGCCTTCCGCAGGGAAATCCCCCGTCACGAAGGCGCTCATCTCGTCAGCCGTCGGCAGGCACCACGAGGGCAGGAACGGATCGTTCTTTGCATTCAACAGCAGAAGCGGCACGCGCACGCCGGGAAGCACTGTTTTAGCCGAACACTTCTGCCAGTATTCCATCGCAGACCTAAAGCCGTGAATCGGAGCCGTATACGTATTGTCAAAATCAAACATGGTGCGGCAAGCCTTTACATCCTCCTCGCGAATGATGTCCGGAAACTGTCTGGCTTTCATCTCCAGCTTCTGCCGAAGGGTATGAAGGAACATGTCGGCATAAAGCGTATTTACGCCCTTGCTAATGCGCTCACTCCCCGCCACGAGATCCAGCGGTGCCCCAACCGAAACAGCCGCCGCCAGAAAACTCGCGTCCGTACCGCGGTCGCCGAGATACTTTGCGAGCTGATTGCCGCCCAGGCTCACGCCCACAGCTCTGATCTCCGCCTCCGGGAAACGCCCGTGCACGGTTTTCAGCACCCATTCACAATCATCGCTGTCGCCTGCAAAGTATGCACGCGGTAAACGATTGATCTCGCCGCCGCAACTTCTGAAATGTGCAACGACTCCCCGCCAACCGCGATCAACGCACGCCGCCATCAGCGCCTCCGCATAATGGCTGCGGCTCGAGCCTTCCAGACCGTGGAAATGAACAAGAACGGGCGCCGACGGATCGACAGGCTCGGGCACGGCCCAATCCCAGAGCATGAAATCGCCGTCGGGCAACTCCACCTTCTCGCGCCGGTACGTCACCGTCGGCCTCGGCATGAACTTGGCCGGAATGACGGTCTGCAGATGTGGACCCGGACACCATGACGGGGCCTTGTAATCTGGAACGGCTATGGGCATCTGAAGCTCCGATGGACAAAATCGATTCTCGACAGTCTAGCGCGTTTCGCGTCACTCGACCGAAGTGCCTTCTCTCAGAGGCTCATCGGTCTCAAACACCGTTCTCCACAGCTTGAGCACGGCCTTGCGCTCAAGCTCGATCATCTCAGCAGGGACTCGCACCGGCACGCCTTCTCCTGAATTGAGACGAATCTCATGCTGCAGCGCACGATAGCGTCTGTAGGCCTTGACGGCAGGCGCCGAAGCATCGGAGTCAACAAGGCCGAGATGCGCAGCCTTTTCCAACAGCAGGATGTTCCCGAAGTTGTTGACCAACTCGGGATGCTCCGACGAGTGCGTAAGCACTAGAAGCTGCACGATGAACTCGACATCCACCATGCCTCCCCGGTCATGCTTGATGTCAAAGAGAGAGGATCGGTTGGGATGCCCCTCTAGCATCTTCCTGCGCATATCAAGCACGCTCAAGCGAGCTTGAGCGCAGGTGCGCGGCATCATCAGAATTTCGCGTCTTTCATCCTCAAAACGTTTTCCTACGTCACGGTCTCCGGCCACGAAGCGGGCGCGCGTAAGTGCCTGATGCTCCCAGAACCAAGCGCCGTTGCCGTTGGCATTTCTCTGGTAGCTGCTGAACATGTCGAAGGATGACACGATGAGACCGCTGTCGCCGTTCGGACGCAACCGCAGGTCCACATCAAAAAGCTTGCCTGAGGATGTCTGAATCGTCAGCCAGCTCATCATGCGCCGTACAAGGCGGCTGTATGTAAGATCAGCCTCCTGATCCGGATCATCATAGATGAAGACGAGGTCAAGATCACTGTCATAGCCGAGCTCCTTGCCGCCCAGCTTCCCGTATCCGATCACGGCAAACTTCGGCCGCTCGCAATGTTTCTTCGTCATGCTGGCCCATGCTAGCTCGAGCACCTCCTCGAGCACAGCATCGGCAAGAGCTGAAAGATGATCCGCCAACCGCTCTACCGTGAAGCGTCCGTCAAGGTCCGCTATCAGCAGACGAAAGACGGCCGAATGATGCGCATCGCGAAGCGCATTCATCTGCCGCTCCTGGTCTCCCTCCGCCTCCAAAAGCGCACGGTGCAGCCTGTCGACCCACCCGCTCCAGTCAACGGGCGTAAAGTCGTCCATTTCGTGAATGCGGCCATCGACAAGCTCGTCGAGAATGATCGGATGGCGCACGATGTAGTCGGCCGTCCAACGGCTCGCAGCCAGCACCCGGCCGACGCGCTCCGCGGCCTTCGGATACTGCGAAAGCAGAGCCACATAGGTGGAACGCCCGGCGATCGCCTCAAGAAGCTTCAGATAACGGGAGAACACTTCAACAGCGGGCACCACGCGCAGCCCGTCCTTCGGCAACCATTCCGGGCAACCCTCGGCAACAGACGGAATCAGACTCTGAAGCCGCTTTCTGGCCTCATCGGACAGGCTTCGCCCGGCACGCGCCGACGCAAGGCGCATGATGCGGGGAACCAACTCTTCAACATCCTCGCCGTAGCCGAGCGAACGAAGCTTGCACGCAAGCGCCTCGCATGCGCTCGACGTGCCCGTCTCCCAGCCGGCAGGCCAGTCGGATCCATCCGCGACCGGCTCATGCACCTGAAAAACACTGTCGAAGGCAGCCGCCACGTACTCACGCACGTCTTCGAGACGACTCCAAAGAGCTTCGGCCTGCATGCCCAGAAGCCCCGCCACGGCAGCAAGGCCCTCGCCCTCGCGCGGCAGACGCTGCGTCTGCTCGTCGTTGACGTACTGTATGGCATGCTCGACATTACGCAGAAAAACGTAGTACTCGGAAAGCCTATTCGCCATTTCTGCAGACAGACCTCCGTCGGCAGCAAGCGCCTTGAGCATGGCCAGAGTTTCGCGACCTCGCAGAAGCGGGTCGCGCCCGCCTCGAATGACCTGGAGCGTCTGCGTGAGAAATTCGATTTCACGGATGCCGCCGCGCCCTAGCTTGACGTTGATGCACGAGCCGCCGCGGGCGAGTTCGCGCCTCGCGGTTTCGGCGCGAATCATTTCATGCAGGCGCGTAAGAGACGAAATGGCATTGAAGTCCAGATACTTTCGAAAGACGAAAGGACGCACAAGCGACGCAACGCTCTGCTGCTGACGCTCGAAATCCTCGCGCGTCGAGAAAACGGGGGCATTGATGATGCGTCCCTTGAGCCAGGCAAAGCGCTCCCAGTCTCGCCCTTGCGTATAGAGGTACTCCTCTAGCATGTCGGTCGAACACACGATCGGCCCGGACTCGCCGTTGGGCCGAAGCCGCATGTCGACCCGAAAGACAAAGCCCGGCCCTTCGATGTCGTTCAGGGCCGGGATCACCCGTCTAGCGAGCCTTTCATAAAACTCCTGCACGGAAAGCGTGCGGCGCGCATCAGGAAAATCAGCAGTCGCCTTCGTCTCACCGTCTTCGTCATAGAGAAATATGAGGTCGATATCCGACGAAACGTTGAGCTCTCGCCCGCCAAGTTTTCCCATCCCCACAACCATCAGGTCCTGAGGACGTCCAGACTCGCCCAAAGGCACGCCGCAACGCTGTGCCAACTCTCTGGCATTGACCTCCACGGTCGCCGTGACGGCAATTTCCGCGAAATCGCTCATGAGCCTCACGACCTCGAAATAATCAATGCGTCCCGTCGCATTGCGGCCAATGATGTTCACGATGAGCCGACGCCTCATTTCCCTGAGAATCAAGCGAAGCGACTGACTGTCGTCAGCAGCCGCAAGTTCGGCTGCCATGGCCTCTCGAGGAAACGTTTCCTCGATAATGTTCTCGAAATGCTCAAGGCACATCCGCTCATCCCCGCCTGGATGCATGGCCGACAAGGACCGCGCGACAAACGGCGAGAAGCGGACGACGTCCTCTAGAGTCAGTAAGGGCATGAAGGACTCCGAAAGCAAAAAAGCATCTGTTGAATTCCTGCGCGAAACCGCCAAGCCATTCTAGCCAAATCGACAGGACGACACGGAATTCGACTGCATCTGTTCCTGTCGAGGTTCCGCCTCGCCGCTCTAACTAACAGCGCTTCATCCTGCAGTACAATCCCTGTCGAAAGGTCTCAGACTCTGCACAGCCACCCCATGAAGACAAAGTTTTTCCGCCGCCGCTCAATCAGCTACAGAGGTCGCGGAAGGTTCGCGACGCAGCTGAGCTTCTCGCATCCGCTCGTGACGCTCGTCGTCTGGCTCTACTTCATCGCCTGCGTCCTCATCATCGCCACCCGCTTTTTCTTTATGACGCAGGCCGATCACTATCGCGACGAAATCGCCGACCTCGTCTCCAAGACCGCCGGCGTGGATGTCCGCGCCGGCGAATTTTCCGCCGGCTTCGAAAGGTTCTGGCCCGTCATCACGGTCCGCCAACTTGAGCTCGCTCGCCCGGGAGGACCGGTTTCGCTCACATTGCCCGAGGTCAAGGCGCGTCTCGCCTGGTCCTCGATCTGGCATCTTGAACCCCGTTTCAAGCTTCTACGCATCACCCGGCCAGATCTGCGCATAACCCGCTTGGACAAACAGACCTTCGACATCGCCGGTTTTGTCCTTCGCCTGCCGGACGGGGCCAGTGAAAAGACGAACGACGACGCCTTCTCGGCCGACCACAAGATCGCAGCATGGCTCCTCGCGCAACGCAAGCTAGAACTTATCGACGGCACCATCACCTACGACGACCACTACAGTCCCGGCGCCTCAGAAGTCCGCATCGCAGATGCGAACTTTGTGTTCGAGCAGACGCTTCTCAACTGGCAAGCAGCCATCGATGGAAACGCTGCCGTCGGCGCCCGCAACGATCAGCAAAATCAAGGCGAATACTTCAACGCAGCAGTCAGAATTGACAGACATCTCTTTACGGACACCTCTAATCCCTTGACGTGGAGGGGACAGGCTTACCTGCGCCTCACGCACGCCGATGCCGCAAGGTTGCTCGCCCGTGCGGGCTTCCCGCAGTTCATGTCCTCCGGCTCGGGCAAGGCGGAAGTCTGGACCGACTTTGCAGACGGCCGCATCACGAACGCCATCGCCGACGTCGCGCTTCTCGACATTCATACACGCCTGGGCAAGGATCTGGATCCTCTGCGTCTTTCCTGGCTTGAGTCCAGAATCTTCTACAACGGTTCCTTTGGCGACCGCACCGAACAGACCTTCGGCGTCGAAAAGCTCGACTTCATGACCGCCGACCGTCGCCGTCTAAAACCCACCGACGCATCGATCACGATCAGATTCGACAGCGCAGGACAGATCGCCGACGGAGCGATTGCGGTCTCGAAACTCGACCTTGGTTCCCTCGTCTCGCTCGTTCCCGAGCTCCCGCTCAACGATGCCGTGCGCTCGTTCGTAACGCTCCACCATCCCGAGGGCTATCTGGAAGACGTCAACATCCTCTTCTCCGGCGACCCTTCCGATCTCGGCAGCTGGCATCCGTCGGCCACCTTCAAGGGGCTCTCCCTTCAGGCCGCAAATGGCATTCCCGGCTTCACGGCCATCTCCGGCATGCTCACGCCTCTCAAGGGCGGCGAAGGCTTCAGAGTATTCATCGACAGCCCCGAGTCCACCCTTTCGTTTCCCGGCATCTTCCGCCGTCCAAACCTGGAATTCGACACGCTCAAGGTAACGGCCGACATCCTTTCGCACCCGACCCTCACCGTCCGCATGCCGGCCTTCGAAGCCTCAAACGCAGACGCCGCTCTCAAGGGCAGCGGCAGCTGGACTGCGACGGGAGGGCCCGGCACGCTTGAACTCAATGGCACGATCAGTCGGGCAAAAGCGACCGCCGTGCCCAACTACATTCCTCTCGTCGTAGGCGACGGCGTGCTCGACTGGCTTGAAGCCGCCATTCTTGACGGCAACGGCTCCAACGGAACCTTTATCGTACAGGGCCCTCTGGAACACTTTCCCTGGGACGGCAAGTACAGCAGCGACGGACACTTCGCCATCGAGGCCGATGTCTCGAACGGCCGGCTTGACTTTCTTCCCTCACACGTCAAAAAAAGCAACGGACAGTGGGAAACCGGCGCAAACTGGCCGGTTCTCAACAATATCAACGCGCATCTCGCCTTCATCGGGAATGGCTTTGACATCCGTGGACGCAGCGCAACCTCGCACGACCTAAAGGCAAGCGACGTCATCGTAAGCATGAAGTCCTACAGCGTCGCCGACTTGGAAATCCAAGGGCGCGCCCGGGGAGACCTAAGCCGGGTGCTGCGCTATATCAATCAGGGAAGGATGCTCAACGACATCCTTGCCTCCTCCTTCACCCAGAGCAAGGGTAGCGGAGACGCCGACATTCGCATGAACCTACATATTCCTCTCTCAGGCGACATCTCCAAAAACCTGCGCATCAACATCGATGCGGACATCCGAAACGGCATCTTCAACTACGGCCTCAACCTGCCGACGGTGACGGGCATCAGCGGAAAGCTCAAGATTACGGAAAAGAGCGTCGACACGCCGTCGCCCCTTCTGGGCAACAGTCCCAGCGGCAACCCTGTCAAAGTCACGGCTGCAACGAAGGACGGCATCATGACGCTAGGCATCGACGCAGAACCGACGACGGCCGAGATTGAGCGCTTCATCGGACTCCAAGCCGCCCAGCCCTTCTTCAAGATGCTTTCCGGAACCGCTCCCGTACATGTTGACGCAGAAATCGGCCTGACGCATCAGCACCTTGCCGTTACGGGCCGCACAGACCTCTACGGCATCAGCAGCTCTTTGCCGCAGCCCTTTGAAAAGGGGTTCGGTACGAAGTGGCCGACAACCTTCAGCGTCACCCTTCCTGAGCAGGCCATGCACATCGACATCTCCAGTCCAGGACGTGTGGCCGCGGCTCTCAGATTTATGCGCGGCAAGGACGACCTGACGCTCATGCACGGTTTCGCCGGCTTCGGCAACGTTCGCATGCAGACGCCGGGCGACGGCATTGCGATACGCATCAACACGCCGCAAGCGTCGTTCGACGAATGGGAACCCTATATCCTTCAGAACGAACTTCCCGGAAAGGCGGTTGCGAAGACCTCTTCTATTCCTGTTTCAGCCGTTGACCGCATTTCTCTCGTCGATGCCGAAATCGGCGCCGCACTCTGGGCCGGCAAAGTATTTCGAAATCTTGACGTAACGGCGCGCCGATTTGCAAAGAATGACTGGCACGTCCGAGTAGCCGGCGACGACGCCGCCGGCCAGATTGAATACAACCAAGCGACGAAGGATTCGCACGCCCGCCTCAAAGTCAATCTCACCCGATTCGCGCTTCCCGAGGACAAGGCAGAGTCCCTTGTGCCGAGCACCAGACGGGAGACGGCCACGACCATAGCCGACTTGCCTGACATTTCGCTCGTGATCGACGACCTGAAGGTCGGAAAGCGCCATCTAGGCAAAGTGGAACTCGAAGCGAACAAGACTGTTGAGGCGGGCAACATCATCTGGCGTATCAAGGAAGCGGCCCTGCGCAATGCGGGCAGCGTCATCCGTGCCAGCGGCAGCTGGGTGCGCACCCCCGGCAAGGCGGGTGAGACCGCCCTGACAATCGACGGCAGCATTCCGGATGCCGGCAAGCTTCTCGCAAGCCTCGACATTGCGCACGCCGTCAACGGCGCGCCCACCACGCTGCATGCGGACCTCAGTTGGAGCAACGCGCCGCATCAGCCGGACCTTTCTACGCTCAGGGGATCCTTCACAAGCGAAATGCAGCGCGGTGAATTCCTGCAAATCGAGCCGGGCGCCGGCCGTCTTCTGAGCCTTCTCTCCATGCAGCACCTCATGCGTCGTCTCACACTCGACTTTAGGGATGTTCTCGGCAAGGGCTTTTCGTTCGATTCCGCTCACCTTTCGGGCACCGTCCGCGACGGCGTGCTGAACATTCCGAAGGCCTCAGTTCTTGGATCTGCCGCAACGGTAATGGTGGGCGGCAGCATCAACCTCGTCAGGGAAACGCTCGACCTTGACGCCATCATTCTGCCCGCCATCAATGCGGGCGGTCCTGCACTGGCGCTGTCAATCATCAATCCGGCAGTAGGCATCGGCACCTTTCTCACGCAGTGGGTTCTCAAGGATCAGCTCTCCAACATGTTCCGAATGGAATATGAGATCAAGGGCACATTCGACGAACCTTCCATCGAGAAGGCTTCGGGCACAAAACTCGGTTTGGATCTTAAGTCCGAGGCTCCAGCCGAGCGCATCCGGCCGTATTTTCAATAGAGCTCATCCGCTACAATGTGCGGACACTCTACCCATGCTTTTGACACCATGCGCATTTCCGCCTGCCAGATGATTTCGGGCATCGATCCCGAACAAAACGTTCTCGACGCTGTCAATCTCATTTCGGCCTCCGCCGACTCCGGTGCCGACCTCGTCGTGTTGCCCGAAAACTTTGCCCTGGTGTCGGGGAACGCCGCCAATCTCGGCATCGCAGAAACTGAAGGCAACGGTCCGATTCAGGACGCAGTCCGCATGGCCGCCATGCGTTGCGGGCTATGGGTCGTTGCCGGATCGATTCCGCTTAAGGGCGAAGACGCCACGCACTACACGCAATCCTCGCTTGTCTTCAATCCTGACGGCAACATCGCCGCACGCTACGACCGCATTCATCTCTTTCGCCTTCAAAACAAGACTGAATGCTACGATGAGCGCGTCTATATTGAGCCCGGCAGGTCTCCCGTCACCTTCAAGATGACGACCTGGGATGGCGAGTCCTTCTCCGTAGGACTCTCGCTCGGCTTCGACCTGCGCTTCCCTGAACTCTTCCGAGGTCTAGCTCAGCCGGACCTCATCGTGCTGCCGGCAACCTTCACGGAAATGACCGGCCGAGCCCACTGGGCAACGCTCCTTGCGGCTCGGGCAATCGAGAATCAATGCTTCATCGCCGCAGCGGCTCAGGGCGGCCATCATGCCTGCGGCCGCCGAACCTGGGGCCACTCCAAGATCATCGACGCTTGGGGCGGCACCGTCAGCGAACTTGCCTCCGGCACGGGCATCGTCATCGGCACCATTGAGCGAAACCAGATCGAGAACGTCCGAAGCATGCTTCCGGCGCTCGCCTCGCGTACGCTCTACTAATCACATGACAACACATGCTTCTTCGCTTGAGCGGCTTCTGGCCGCTCAAGCACTTTTTTACGACGGCACGGGCCTCGACGACGCCTGCCTTCTCAAAGTGCTCGGGCGCATGACGCCCGCCGGAACCGACTGGGCCGACATCTATCTGCAGCAAACCGTCTCACGCTCATGGATTCTCGACGAGGGCGCCGTCAAGACCGGCGGCTTCTCGATCGACCGTGGTGCCGGCCTTCGCACCGTCATCGGCGAATCATCCACATTGGCATATACGGACGTACTTTCGCTCTCATCGCTCCTTGATGCAGCTCACACCGTGGCCGCCTCAGCCGCCCATGCTCCAGTAGGTTCGACAAATTCCGTGATTCCGTCCCGGCTCACTCCATCTGCCTACAGACCGTGTTGCGGCATGGAGGATGTAGCCTCCAACATGCACACTCCGCAGGCGCTCGCCATTCTCCGCGAAGCGGACGCGCTTGCACGAGAAGCCGATCCGCGCATCACGGACGTGGTGGTCACGCTTCAATTCGAGACGGACGCCACGCTTCTTTGCCGACTCGACGGCAAGCTTTCCGGCGACGTCCGTCCCATGGTCTATCTCTCCATTTCGGTCATCGCCTCGGAGAGCGGCCGACGCGAGCGCGCGAGCGCCGGCGGCGGCGCTCGGGTCGGGCTTGACTTCTTTACGCGCGAACGCATACGCAAGTGGGCTGCCGAGGCCGCGGCTGAAGCAACGCACAATCTCTGCGCCTCTCCGGCACCAGCAGGCGTCATGCCCGTCGTGCTCGGGCCGGGCTGGCCTGGAATATTGCTTCACGAAGCCGTAGGCCACGGTCTGGAAGGCGACTTCATCCGAAAGGGCACGTCGGCCTTCACGGGCAAGATCGGCGAACGCGTTGCCTCGCCCGGCGTCACTGTCGTGGACGACGGCACGATTGCTCTCGCGCGCGGCTCCATCGGAATCGATGATGAAGGCACGCCTGCAGCCCGCACGACGCTTATCGAAGACGGCATTCTCACGGGCTACATGCACGACCTCACGAGCGCGCGCATTCTCGGCGTCGAACCGACGGGCAACGGACGTCGCGAAAGTTTCGCCACGCTGCCTCTGCCGCGCATGACGAACACTTTCATGTCCCCCGGGAACTGCGACCCAAACGAAATCGTAAGGTCTGTCAAGCGCGGCATCTACGCAAGCAACTTCAGCGGCGGACAAGTCGACATCACCAACGGGAAGTTCGTCTTCGCCATGAGCCGCGCCTGGCTTATCGAGGATGGCAAACTCACGCGGCCCGTCCGTGGCGCCATGCTGTCGGGCTCTGGTCCCGAGGCCCTCAAGCACATTCCACTCGTCGGCAACGACCTTTCGCTTGACAACGGCACGGGACAATGCGGAAAAGAAGGCCAGCAGGTGCCCGTAGGCGTCGGCATGCCAACGGTCCGCATTGACGCCCTGACCGTCGGCGGCACCTCCGAAAGCGCTCTCTAACGCGTTCCGGACGCGGTTTATAATGCTCAGATTCCCTCCAAACAGGAACCT
>CABUOH010000004.1 GCA_902493085.1 uncultured Sutterella sp.
GAAGTTGTCCGCCAAGCGAATGCGGATACACATCCGTCACTTTAACATGCACCATTGTGTCCACTAGCGAGAGCGGTCCCTCAAAGTTCACGATGCGGTTGTTGTCCGTACGGGCCATGAGGAACCCTTCGCCCTTGCGGGCAGGGCCGAGCACGAGTACGCGCTGCTCGGTCCCGAGCATCCTCTCGCTGATGCGGGCCGCGTTTGCGTCAATTACAGCCTGCAGGCGCTGCAGACGTTCAAGCTTTACTTCATAAGGCGTATCGTCAGGAAGGCGCGCCGCGGGCGTTCCGGGACGCGGGCTGTAGACGAAAGAGAAGCTGGCATCAAAACCCACCTCTTCAACGAGCCTCATCGTCTCCTCGAAATCCTCAGCCGTTTCACCGGGAAAACCAACAATGAAGTCGGTCGCGATCGAAATGTCGGGACGCAGCTCGCGCAGCTTCCTTGCGATCTCGACATAGTCGGCGGCGGTATAGCCGCGCTTCATGGCGGCCAACACCCGGTCCGAGCCCGCCTGAACCGGGAGATGCACATGGTTGACAAGCTTGGGCAGGCGTGCGTAGGCGTCAATGATTCGCTGCGAAAATTCGCGCGGATGACTCGTCGTGTATCGGATTCGTTCGATGCCGTCGATTTCCGAAACGTAGTCGAGCAGCAGGGCAAAGTCTGCAATCGAGCCGTCGGGCATCTTTCCGCGATAAGCGTTCACATTCTGGCCGAGAAGCGTTACTTCCTTGACACCCTGATCAGCGAGCTGCGCCACCTCCATGAGGACGTCCACCATCGGGCGAGAAATCTCCTCGCCGCGCGTGTATGGCACCACGCAGTACGAACAGTACTTGGAACATCCCTCCATGATGGAGACGAAGGCGGCGGCGCCGTGCGCCTTGGGCGCGGGCAAATGATCGAACTTCTCAATTTCCGGGAAACTCACGTCGACCTGAGGGCGCCCCGTTTCCAGACGCGCTCTCAACATGTCGGGCAAGCGATGCAGAGTCTGAGGTCCGAAAACCACGTCGACGCAGGGCGCGCGGCGAATGACGTTCTCACCCTCCTGGCTTGCGACGCATCCGCCTACGGCAATCAACATGCCGGGACGAGCCTTCTTGGCCTCTCGAATCCGGCCCAAATCAGAGAAAGTCTTCTCCTGAGCCTTTTCACGAATGGAGCAGGTGTTAACGACGACAAGGTCGGCTTCCTCAAGCACGTCGGTGCGTTCATACCCCATTTCAATATTGAGAAGATCGGCGATGCGACCGCTGTCGTAGTCGTTCATTTGGCAGCCGAAGCTGCGGAGATAGAGTTTTTTCGCTTGCACGGTTTAAATCCGGTGACGATGAATTCGGCCGCCGACAAAATCGGGGGACTGAGTAAGACAAAAGCCCCGCGCTTCAGTGGAGAAGGCGGGGCTTTTAAAATCTGGTGGCGCATCACGGACTCGAACCGCGGACACAAGGATTATGATTCCTCTGCTCTAACCGACTGAGCTAATGCGCCGTTGAGGATTGAAATTATCCTCACTGCATCGCTCTTCGTCAAGTAGGTGTTACATTTTTTTACACTCTCCGTTCCAAAAATGCCAGAAGTGGTTTGTCGGACCGTGACCGTGCCCCACGTCAAGCTCATCGGCATGACGAATACCCGCCGTCAAATAATCCTTTGCGCGCCGGCAAGCCTCGGGCACATCAGCGGACTGCGGCAGAAGAGCCGCAATGGCGGACGAGAGCGTGCAGCCCGTGCCGTGAGTATTCTTCGTGTGCACATACGGAGCGGAGAAAGGTACCGAGACGACGTTGTTGAAAAGCAGGTCATAAGCTGCGGCCCCCTTTAAATGCCCTCCCTTGAGATAAACCCAGGCATCGCGCCGACCAAGCAACTCCCATAGTTCGCGGGCAACCTCCGGAAACTCATCTTTCGTGACCTCTTTCGTCCGTCCGAGAAGGCACATGGCCTCCGGCAGATTGGGCGTTATGATCGTCGCTAGCGGCAACAGCCGCTCCTTGAGCGCGTCAACGGCATCAGCCGCAAGCAACCGGTTTCCGCCCTTGGCGACCATGACGGGGTCAAGCACCACGAAGCGGGGCTTTCGACGCAAAAGGGCGTCCGCCACCGTCTCGATCTGCTCGACTTGACCAAGCATGCCAATCTTGACGGCATCAATGCGGACGTCGTCAAACAGCGTGTCAATCTGCTCCTTCAGAAAAGTTGCGGGCACGGGCATGACGCCCGTAACGGTCTGCGTGTTTTGCGCCGTCAGCGCCGCGATGACGCCGCAGGCATAGGCACCGCAGGCGCTCATCGCCTTGACGTCGGCAAGAACACCGGCCCCGCCCGACGGATCCACCCCAGCGATGGTTACGACGTTAGGGATGCTGTTTTTTGTGCCTTCTGCCACAAAACCTCCAATACTGTCATCATGCGCTGCGTAGCACCCGCATACTGCCTCGAAAAAGCCAACGCAGCCTCGCTTGCATTCAACCGGGATTCCGGAACATCTAGCCAACGCTCAAACTGCGCAAGCGCGTCTTCCGGTGTTTCGACCTGCACCATGGCGCCTGCGGCCAGCCCATCACGAATAACCTTTTGAAAATTGAAGATGGACGGTCCTACGACGATGGGCGAACCCGCCAACGCAGGCTCGATCACGTTCTGGGAGCCATGGTTCTGAAAAGATCCGCCCATGGCCGTCATATCCGCCAGAGCGCAGTAGAAACTCATCTCGCCCATGCTGTCGCCAAGTACAACGTCGACATCCGCAGGCACATCGTCCGGATCTGCAATCTGCGAGCGCCGGCTGACTTTGAGGCCGGCATCCGTTAGTGCGCGGTAGGCTTCATCAAAGCGTTGCGGGTGACGAGGCACAAGCCAGAATTGAGCACGTTTGAGCAACTCGGGCCGCGCCGCCATGGCTTTCGCAAACAGCGCCTCCTCCCCCTGCCGGGTCGAAGCAATGAGAGCGACTGGACGTTTGAGAGACGCCTTCCAGGCTCGTGCCGCCGCTTCCTGAGAGACATTCGGACGAATGTCGAATTTGACGCTTCCGCAAACCGTGACGTTACGTCCGCCCAAGCTTTCAAGGCGCTCCTTGTCCTCCTCGCTCTGAGCGAGAATGCTCGAGAAGCTGCCGAAAGCCGGCCCCATCACTTCGAGAAACTTTTCAGCCTGAGCACGAGATTTTTCACTTTCGCGGGCGTTGGCAAGAACCATGGGAACGCCGCAACGCCGAGCCTCGCTCATCAGATTCGGCCACACTTCAGTTTCCATGATGATGCCGATCGTGGGCTGTGTCTGGCGGAAGAACTTTTCTACGGCATATGGCGCGTCATAAGGCAGATAACACTGATGGATGCGGTCGGGTGCGAGCGCCACAAGCTTGACGCCCGCCTCGCGTCCCGTCGGCGTCATGTGCGTGAGCAGCACGTCGCATTCGGGCCAGCGTTCGAGCACGGCCTCCAGAAGAGGCTTGGCGGCATTTGTCTCGCCCACGCTCACGGCATGGATCCATACGCGGGGACGTCCGGTCTTGAGCGGGAAGCTGGACCAGGCAAAGCGCTCATCCCAAAACTGACGATAGGCCGGTTGACGGCGCGAACGCCACATCAGATAAAGGCTGGCGAGCGGGAGCGCGACCACGCTCACCGCCCGGTACATGGACGGAGTGATTCTCACAAGCGACCTCCCAGAACAGCGACCACCGCCTTCCAAACCTCTTCAACGTCCGGGCACTGACCGATGCCGCCGAGGCTTCGCACCGGACCATCCCCGACAAGCTTCAGGGTTTCAGTTGGCGTAGAGACGAAAATGCCGACACTTGGACGTCCGAGCGCCGCCCCCAAGTGTGCCAGCCCCGTATCTACGCCCACAACGCACTCCGCACGGGCAAGCGTAGCAGCCGTCGTTGCCAAGCGAGTCCTTGGCGCAACTTCAGCCCCGGGAATCGTCTTGGCGAGACGCTCGACGCGATCCCGTTCACCATCGCTTCCCCAGAAGAGAACGCTTCTCAAACCCGCACCCGCAAGCTTTCGGCCCAAGTGTGTCCAGTGCGCTTCCGGCCACAGTTTCTCATCTCGGCTCGTATTGACTGCCAACGCCGCATAGGGGCCTGCCGGCATTACGGACGGCTCGGACTTCGCCTGAAGTCCGAAAACAGGCTTATCAGGATCGATCTCATACCCCAGAGCCGCAGCTGCGGCCATTCGGTACCGTTTCACGGCGCCGAGCGATGCGGGAAAATCGAGCTTCCGGGCATAAGCAAGCGATGCGATCGGTTCGCGAGCCGTGCCCCAGGTGTATCCAGTCGCCGGCACGCCCGTCCATCGGGCCACCATCGCCGAACGCATCAGTCCCTGAATGTCAATCACGACATCGTATCTTTCTGCACAAAGCGCATGCCTGACAGCGGCCATTTCGGCGCGAACGGGTCCTGAGAGAATCGCCTTGCGCCAGCGTCGAAAAGCTGTTACATGAACCTTGGACACGGCAGGCGCAAGGGTCGGGATGTCTTGAAAGCTCTCTTCCGCAACCCAATGGAGCTCCGCCTCGGGCAGGGCCTCACGAATATCATGAGCTACGGGCAACGCATGAATGATGTCGCCCATGGAAGAGGACTTGATGACGAGGATCTTCAATTAAAACCTCACCTCTTCTGCGACGGCCGTCATCGGATCCTCCCCCTTTTCCGCGCGCTTGCTCAAGCGTTTGCCAAGCTCCACGCCCGGTTGATCGAAAGGATTGATGCCGAAAAGCGTGCCGAGCATCGTCGTCTTATGTTCATACATGGCCATGAGTGCGCCTAGGCGGCGCGGCGTCACAGCGTCCATGATAACGGCCGTAACGGCATTGAAGCACGGATTGTCGGGATCGCGCAAGATGAGCGCCTCGGCTTGAGCGCGTGCATTGGCGAGCAGCACGCGATAATGCTCCGCATACCGGTGACCCGGCATCTCGCTCCAGATAAGATCAATGCTGGCGCGACCGGTGCCTTCGCGAAGCCACTGATAGAAACTGTGCTGAGCCTCGTTGCCGTTTGCTCCCCAAACGGCCTGCCCGGTCCGGCCCGGGATTCGTCGTCCGTCCGGCGTGTGGTTCTTGCCTAGCGACTCCATCTCCAACTGCTGCAGCCAAGGCACGACCACGCGCAGGCGTTCGTCATACGGCAGCACGCAGTGCGTACTGATTTCGAGACGGTTGGCGTTCCAGAATGCAATCATGGCCAACGTTGCCGGCAGATTCTTTTCAAGCGGCGCCGTCAACGAATGACGATCCATTTCGGCCGCACCCTGCAGAAACTCGAGAAAAACCTCAGGCCCGAGCGACAACGCAAGCGGAAGGCCGACCGCTCCCCAGACGGAGAATCGTCCTCCAACCCAATCCCACATGTGGAAGAAGTTCTCTTCGGGCAGGCACATTTGATTGGCCGCATCCGGGTTTGCCGAAACAACCACCATGTGGTGGGCACGATCCGTGCCCACAATGCCTGAATTGAGAAGCCATTGATCGACCGCCGCCGCGTTGACGAGCGTCTCCCGCGTGCCGAAGCTCTTCGAGGAAACGACGACAAGCGTCGAGAGCGGATTGCACACATCGAGGATGCGCTCAAGCAACACGCCGTCAACGGTGGAAAGGAAATGAACGCGAATCTTCGGGTTGGCGGGGCGCAGCGCATGATAGACCGCATGCGGCCCCATGTCGGAACCGCCGATGCCGATGTTGATCACATCGGTGATGCGATCGCCTCGGCAACCAAGCCGCACGCCCTCGCGCACCTGCCGTGCGAAGTCAAGCATGCGCCGACGCTCGCGGTCCACCTCGGCAAACATTGGCGCATTGACTGCAAAGGATCGCAACGATGTGTGCAGCGCGGCGCGGTTTTCGCTTGGATTCACGACCTCGCCTGAGACCATGCGGCGGTGCGCCTCCTCAACACCGCGCGTACGGCAATGCTCCGCAAGGCGCTTGATGTCTTCGCCCGTCAGTCTCTGGCGGGAGATGTCTAGACGGATGCCGCAAGCTGTCACCGTCGTATCGACGCCCGCACTATCTCTCAGAAAGGGCAGAAGAGTCCAGTTGTTCGTATCACTCATAGGAAATCCAGTACGCGTTCTCTCAGAAGGGGAGTTCGAGCGACGGCTCGACCCTCAGCAGAACTTCGGCAAAGCTTTTCTTGATGCGTTCAAGCGCTTCCGGCGTATCGCCTTCAAGGCGCAGCACCACGACGGGCGTCGTATTGGAAGACCGTGCAAGCGCAAAGCCGTCACACCACTCGACGCGAACACCGTCAATCGTGATCACATCAAGCGCGTCATCAAAACGAGCCTCCTTCTGGAGTCGGGCAATAAAGGCCTTGTTTTCGCCCTCGGCCATGCGAATTTGCAACTCCGGCGTATTGACAGCGCTCGGGAGCGCTTCAAGCGCAGCGGAGGGATCAGCTTCGCGAGAAAGAATTTCAAGAATTCGAGCACCTGCATAGACGCCGTCGTCAAAGCCGGGCCAGCGTCCGTCGTTGAAGAAGAGATGGCCTGACATTTCACCCGCAAACGGAGCCCCTGTTTCACGCAACTTGGCTTTGACTAGGGAGTGGCCCGTACAGCTGATTGTCGGAACGCCGCCGCAGGCCTCAATCCAAGGCACAAGGCAACGCGTGCACTTGACGTCATAAACAATCTGAGCGCCCGGATGATGCGCGAGGATGTCTTTTGCAAAAAGCATCATCTGGCGATCCGGATAAATGATAGCGCCCGACTTCGTCACGACGCCGAGACGATCTCCGTCTCCATCAAAAGCTAGACCAAGCTCGATGCCGTCTTCGCGCACCACCTTCTTGAGGTCCTCAAGATTTGCAGGCTTGGAAGGGTCCGGATGATGATTCGGAAAGTTGCCGTCGACATCCGTGAACAGCTCGGTCACCTCGCACCCGAGGGACTTGAAGAGTCGGACTGCAACAGGGCCCGCGACGCCATTGCCGGCATCGATCGCAATGCGCATCGGTCGAGCAAGGCGCACATCGGAAAAAATACGCTCCAGATAAGCAGGAACCACGTCCTCGCGGCGAATTCTCCCCGGAACCTCAGCCGTTCGCCAGTCCCCGCCTTCGATGCGGGCGCGAATGCCTTGAATCTGATCCGCAAAGAGCGTGATGCCGCCGATCATCATCTTGAGACCGTTGTATTCGGGAGGATTGTGCGATCCAGTCACGGCGACGCCGGTACCGTTGCCGAAATGAACGGTGGCAAAGTAAAGCACCGGCGTAGGCACCATGCCGATGTCGATCACGTCGACGCCAGCTGCCGTGATGCCGTCCATCAACGCCTTGGCCAAGCGTTCGCCCGACAAGCGACCGTCGCGTCCGACGCAAAAGGAGCTCTTGCCGGCTTCATGGGCCAGCGTGCCAAGCACTCGGCCGATTTGGCGAACAGCCTCCTCCGTCAAAGTCTTGTCAACGATGCCGCGAATGTCATAGGCCTTGAAAATAGAGGCGTCGGGCGCCATAACTCATCTCCTCGTATTTAGTCCCCAGGCGCAGAATCCGGCCCGCGCCCACTACAGGTAATTTGACAATTGTAGCCAATCGAGGTCCAGCACCCAAAACCCGATTGCAACCTTTGGCAAACGCGGGCCCCGGCCGACACTGGACGTCGCCAACCATTACAATCAGGGCACGTCTACCACCATGAAGCGGCCTCATGAGCCGCACGCTAGTTTTATGGACAAACAGACTCTTTCCAAAGCCCGGGTCCTTGTAACGGGTGATGCCATGCTGGACCGCTACTGGTTCGGCGACGCCGAACGCATCTCCCCAGAAGCGCCAGTCCCCGTCGTCCGCATCAGCCGCACCGAAGAACGTCTCGGCGGCGCCGCCAACGTTGCGGTCAACATCGCCTGCATCGGCGCCCGTTCCTCCCTTCTCTGCGTCGTCGGCAACGACGAACCGGGTCGAAGACTCGAGCGTTTCGCGAGCGAACAGGGCATTACGCCGCACTTCCAATTCGACGAATCGCTTGACACGACCGTTAAGCTTCGAGTTGTGGCCAGACAGCAGCAGATGCTGCGCTGCGATTTCGAATCACACCCTGCGCAAGAGGTTCTCAACAAGCACCTCGACAAGTTTCGCGCACTGCTCGCCGAGCATGACGCCCTGATTCTCTCCGACTACGGAAAAGGCGGCCTTTCGCACATCGTCACAATGATTGCCATGGCTCGAGAAGCCGGCATTCCGGTACTCATCGATCCCAAAGGCGACGACTATTCGCGCTACTACGGCGCAACGCTGCTCACGCCCAACCGTGCCGAACTCCGGCAGGTTGTCGGCTCCTGGCAGAGTGAAGATGAACTCACTAACAAAGCCCAGGGGCTTCGCGCCGAACTCAACCTCAAATACCTGCTGCTCACCCGCAGCGAAGAAGGCATGACGCTTTACTTCGAGGGTGGTCAGATCACCGTGCCTACGCAGGCGCGCGAAGTCTACGACGTCTCTGGGGCTGGCGACACCGTCATCGCCATCCTCGCCACCATGCTCGCCACGGGCATGCCCATAGAGGAGGCTGTCCGCACGGCCAACCGCGCCGCCGGCGTGGTTGTCGGCAAACTCGGCACCGCCACCGTTTCTTACGAAGAACTCTTTTAAGGAGTAAGCGCCATGAGCATTCTCGTTACCGGAGCCGCCGGCTTCATCGGCTGCAACAACGTTCTCGCCCTGAATGACCGAGGCATCACCGACATCATCGCCGTCGACAATCTCGAACGCGGCGAAAAATACCAGAACCTCGCCAAGTGCAGCATCTCCGACTACTTCGACAAGCGCGACTTCATCGCACGCGTTCGAAACCGCACGGCTCCAAAGCCCGAAGCGATCTTCCATCAGGGCGCTTGCTCCGACACGATGGAGCACGATGGCAAGTACATGATGGAAAACAACTACCGATACACGCTTGAGCTCTACCGATGGGCTCAGGAACTCGGCATTCCCTTCATCTACGCCTCCTCCGCCGCCACGTACGGCCCGCACCCCGAGTTTATCGAAGACGTCCGCTTTGAGGGGCCGCTCAATGTCTACGGCTACTCCAAGTATCTCTTTGACCAAGTGCTTCGACGTGAAATGAAGAACCTTCGTGCTCCCGTAATCGGCCTGCGCTACTTCAACGTCTATGGTCCGAACGAGCAGCACAAGGGCCGCATGGCCTCCGTCGCCTTTCACCAGTACTTCCAGTACCGTCGCACGGGCAAGGTAAAGCTCTTTGAAGGCTGTCTCGGCTATGGCAACGGCGAGCAATCCCGCGACTTCATCTACGTCGGCGACGTCTGCCGAGTGCTCATGCACTTCCTTGACAACCCCGTCTCCGGCATCTACAACTGCGGCACCGGCCGCGCTCAGCCCTTCAACGACGTAGCGCTCTCCGTAATCAATGCCCTGCGTGAGCATGCGGGCAAGCCGCAGCTGGAACTCCACGAGGCCGTCGCCTGCGGCGAACTCGAGTACATCGCCTTTCCGGAAGCTCTCAAGGGAAAATATCAGGCCTTTACGCAGGCCAACCTTGAGAATCTTCGCAAGGCAGGCTGCAACGTCGAATTCCGAACGGTTCAGGAAGGCACCCGCGAATACATGCAGAACCTTCTCTCCGCCTTCCCGACCGTGGAAGAATAATGAAGAAAGCCGCTTTTCTCGACCGTGACGGCGTGATCAACATCGACCACGCCTATGTACACAAGATCGAGGAGTTCGACTGGGTTCCCGGCGTTCTCGAAGCCGCCCGCACCCTTTCGAACGCGGGCTACCTCCTCGTCGTGATCACCAATCAATCCGGCATCGGCCGCGGCTATTACGACGAATCGGATTTTGCCCGCCTCACCGATTGGATGAAAGCCCGCTTTGCCGAGGCAGGCGCTCCAATCGCCGGGGTCTATTTCTGCCCGCACCATCCAGAAAAGGCCAACCCTCCCTACCGAACGGACTGCCAATGCAGGAAGCCCCATCCGGGCATGCTTCTCAAGGCTGCCGCAGACCTCGGCATCGACCTCCCCTCTTCGATCATGTTCGGCGACAAGCCGAGCGACATGACGGCCGGCCGCAGTGCCGGTTGCCTCGAGCGCGTGCTGCTCGGCACGGACGGCTTCGGTATCCCGACCTCTTCCAGCGATGCCACCCGGACCTTCCAAAGCCTGGCCTGCGCCGTCTCCTCTCCGTGGTTCCAACAACTCAAGCAAAGGAGCAATCCGTGAGCACTCGTCTGCCCGCCCCTGCCTTTGAGGGCAAGATCTGCACGCTGGATGAACTCTCCGAACGCGCCCGCGCACTTGCGCATCCGGTCGTCATGACCAATGGCGTCTTCGACATCCTGCACCGCGGTCACGTCACCTATCTCGCCCAAGCTCGAAGCTTGGGGGCGAGTCTCATCGTAGCCATCAACAGCGATGCCTCCGTCCGAATGCTAGGCAAAGGCGACGACCGCCCGATCAACACCGAAGCGGACCGCGCCGCCGTTCTAGCCTCGCTTGAATCCGTTTCGCTCGTCGTCGTCTTCAACGACAAAGTGCCGCTCAGGGCCGTAGAGCTTGCACATCCCGACATCTACGTCAAAGGCGGCGACTACCGCATCGAGGATCTCCCCGAAGCGAAGCTCGTTTCCACCTGGGGAGCAAAGACCGTCACAGTTCAGTTCGAGCACGAACGTTCTACCACGGCCCTTTTAAAAAAGGTCCGAGGCACCTGAAGCCGCTTCTGCCCGGAAAACAAAACCCCGCGGGGCCTTGCCGATGCGGGGTTTTATCGTTCAGACTTTCAAGCGCCGTCAATTGATCTTGAAACCACGCTTGCGGGCAAAGTGGATCGTTGCGTCAAGGAAGCCCTGCTTGCTGCCGCAGTCAAACCGCGTGCCTTCAAATCGATGCGCATAAGTCGGCACTACATCGAGGGACGAGGCGATGCCGTCGGTGAGCTGAATCTCGCCGCCGACACCGGCCGTAACTCTCTCAAGATGCTCAAAAACTTCCGGTTCGAAGACGTAGCGCCCGATCACGGCCATGCGGGACGGTGCGACCTTAGGGTCGGGCTTTTCCACGATGCCGCGCATCTGGGAAGTCTGCAGACTCGTGTCGTCAACGCTCACGATGCCGTACTTGTTCGTGGCTTCAGGGGCAACGTCCTGAACGGCAATCACAGAACCGCCGCCGCGGGCTTCACGAACAGCCGTCAGCTGCCCGATGCAGGAGTGCGGAGCATCAACCAGATCGTCGGCGAGCATGACTCCGAAAGGTTCGTCTCCCACTACCGGTTTGGCGCACAACACTGCATGTCCGAGGCCGAGCGCCTGAGGTTGACGGATGTAGATGCACTTGACGCCGGCCGGCACAATCCCGCGCACAAGCTCAAGGAGCTCGGTCTTGCCCTTTTCCTCAAGCTCGCGCTCAAGTTCCGGATAGGAGTCAAAGTGGTCTTCAATGGCACGCTTGTTGCGTCCGGTCACGAAAATCATTTCCGTGATGCCCGCCGCAGCAGCTTCAGCCACAGCGTACTGGATCAGAGGCATGTCGACCACGGGGAGCATTTCCTTGGGCATCGCCTTCGTGGCGGGAAGAAAGCGGGTGCCGAGACCATTGACGGGGAACACGACTTTGCGAACAGGCTTCATGTCTAGCGAAGAATAAAAAGTACAATTGGAAAAAAAATCAGGGTTGTCCCTCAGAAGGGGCAGCCTTCGCTTATTTTTCCGTAAAGACTAGCACGATTAGAGATTTTTATGGCCACGAACCCGTACTTCGCCATAGGCGACCTGCAGGGCTGCCTTGAAAGCCTTGACGGTCTGCTCGAACAGCTCCCGGAAGACGCTTCGCTCATTTTTCTAGGGGATCTCGTCAACCGCGGGCCTGAATCATTGGCGACGCTACGTCGCGTTGCAGGCCTCGGAAGCCGGGCCCGATGCCTACTCGGCAATCACGACCTCCACCTTCTAGCCGTAGCGGCCGGCGCGAGCAAGGTGCACAAGAAGGATACGATCGGCGAGATCTTAGAGGCACCCGATGCCGACGAACTCATCGAATGGCTTCGCCGTCAGTCCATCCTGATCGAAACCGAGGACGCCGTCTTCGTGCATGCCGGCATTCATCCGCTCTGGACGCTTGAAAAGGCGCGCAAACTGGCGCAAGAAGCCGAGGCCGTGCTGTCCGGACCGAGCTGGAAGACCATGCTTCAAAAGATGTACGGCAACAGCGACTGGAGCGACAAGCTCAAGGGCGGCGAACGCATGCAGGCCATCCTCAACTGCTTCACGCGCATGCGCTTTGTTGACAGAAAGACGGCTGAGCTCGATTTCAAGCAGAAGGAAGACGTCGGTTCCGCGCCCAAGCATCTGATCCCGTGGTTCGAATTCGAAAGGCGCCCCATGGCTGGCACGCCCATCTGCTTCGGTCACTGGTCCATGCTGGGCCTCATCCGCCGCGACGACATCTTGGCAATCGACACGGGGTGCCTCTGGGGAGGAAAGCTCACGGCAGTGCGTTTCCCTGACAAGAAGATCTACCAGGAAGACTGCCCTTGCTGGGCGGATCCATTTCAGTACAAGTAGGTCGGGACTCAAGCCGATCCGGTCGGGTCCTTCCTTTCGGACATGGCCTGCAGACGGTTCCGGCGCAATGCTTCGCGCTGAGCCGTTGCATCCGCGACGCCTAGCGACTCCGACATCAGTGCGGAAGCTTCGAGACAAAGCGCCTGACGCGTCTTCTGAACAGTGGAGATGGGATCAAGCACCGTTACTTCGACTCCAAGCCCCGGCGTAAAGAGAATGCGCTTGAGAACCGTGAAAAGCGCAACATTTCCTGCATAGGAAACTAATCCGCTCGGCTTTCCGTCGAGGGTGTAGCGCAGCGTCACGGGCAAGACCTCGGCACCCGAGCGCACGGCGGCTTCAAAGAGGTTGGAATGGAAGGGCAGGAGTTCAAGACCATTTCCCGTCGTGCCCTCCGGGAAAAAAAGCACATTCGTGCCCTCGCTGACTGCGCACGCCATGGCGTCGGCCATTTCAAGCACCGCACGCTTGCGGGTGCGGTCGATGAAGAGCGTGCCCGTCCCCTTGGCAATGAAGCCGAAGACCGGCCATGAAGCGATCTCCTTTTTGGCGACGAAACGGCATGGAAGCACCGCATCAAGAATAAAGATGTCGATGAAAGAGATATGATTCGCGCAGACCATGTAGCCTGCCCCCTTCTCATTCACACCACATTCCGCACTCGCATGGAGCGGCACCTGGCCCTTGATGCTCATGCGCACGCCGAGCACCCGCATGAGCACGACACAGACGCGTCTGATCACACGTCCGCGCCTTTTGCGGTTCAGAAACGGAAACAGCACGAAAAGAATTACGAGGATCAGAAGAATCATGATCCCGACGGCGGCCATGCGGCCGCATCCAATGATATAGCGCATGACGAACTACCTCAGGCAACGGCATCCTGCTCGTCAAAGTACTGCTGCAAAATGACGGCAGCGGCTTCGTCATCGATCCTGTCCGCACCGTGCTCAACCATCACTGACGAAAAACGTTCGTCCACGGTACGCACCGGCAAGCGAAAGCGCCCGCCCAACTGTCGCGCGAATCGCTCGCATCTCGGCGTGAGATCGCAGTCCGTTCCGTCTCCGTGACGAGGAACTCCCACCACCAAGAGCACAGGTTCCCATTCCTTCACAAGGGACTCGACGGCCTTCCAGCGCTCGTCATTCGTTTTGGCATGAATGATCGTGATGGGCTGAGCGCTGCGAGTGAGCGTGTTGCCGGAGGCAACGCCCGTTCTAGCCAGCCCAAAGTCAAAGCAGAGTACGGTTCCTTCCTGCATGCTCTATCCTGAAAAAAAAGGTGATTATAAGACCTGCCTCCGACGGCTATTGACTGCGTGCTCCTAGGATTCGAACGTCGTAGCCCTCACAATGCGACACGACCGAAAAAAGGGGATGGTTGTCCCTCCTCCCTACAGGATGCAAAGTTATCCACCTAAAGCTTCGCATCACCCATTGCCTACTCATCTTATTGTTTTTTAGATGATTTTATTATTGCTCTCATTAGTTATCCACAAGGATTTTTTGGCGCTAATTACGATATCCACAGACTTATCCACACCACCTTTCCAGCCTTTCGTACAAGGAAACTCGCCCTTTCGAAGACTGGACAGCCGACAGTTTTGCGGTCGAAGGCCATTGTCGGCGCCGGATCTCCTCATGTTCTCCCGGGCCCTTTTGAAACGTGCCGCAAGCCCGAATTCTCCCATTCCGGCAGCCTGTTCCTCAGCAGAAACGAGCACATGAACCGCCATGTCTGCCCTGCTGATCCAGCCTCCTTCTTCGACGTAGTGAACCGTCGTCAGACGCCCGAACGGCGTCAGCATTGGCAGAGCATCCCAAGTCCATTGCGCAAGCGCCTCGGTCGAAGTCGGCGTGCCGATCTGGGAAGCAGTCACGGATAGAGGCTTTCCTTCGGCAGCAGCACAAAGAATGGCATTTACGAAGTCGCGCTCTCCGCTGTGCAGCCATCCCGCGCGCACGATCGTCCCTGAAACCCCGCTTTCCTCAAGCAGCCTTTCGCCTTCACGCTTCGTGAGGCCGTAGACGCCCGCCGGCCTGGGTTGCGGCAGACAAGCTTCATTCCAAGGATCCGTACCCTCTCCGGAAAAGACATAATCAGTTGAAAAATGCACGATCCGGATGCCTTGCGTTGCAAACAAACGTCCCATCGCCCCAGGCGCCTGAGCATTCACGGCTCGAGCCCCCGCTTCATCCCTCTGAGCGCCCTCGACGTCCGTCCAAGCCGCCGCATTGATCACCACGGGTCGAGCAACCGCAACGACGGCCTCCATTGCGCGAATGTCCGTCACATCCAACTCCGCATGCGTAAGAGCCGTCACTTCGAATCCATGCGGGCGACTTGCCCAAAGCGCTCGACCCAAACGGCCGGACGCTCCAATAATCATGACAGACACAACGAACAATCCTTATGTCGACTTATAAATACCGTCTGATAAATACCGTCTGAGGTACGGAGACGAAACGCTGTCGGCCTCAGCCACTTCCTCAGGCGTGCCTTCTGCCAGAATCAGCCCACCGTTGTCACCGCCGTCCGGCCCCATGTCAACGACATAGTCGGCACACTTGACCACGTCGAGATTGTGTTCAATGAGAAGCACCGTGTTGCCTTGATCCGTCAGGCGACGCAGGACGCTGAGAAGCTGTTCGATGTCTTTGAAGTGGAGCCCCGTCGTCGGTTCATCGAGAATGTAAAGCGTGCGCCCCGTGTCGGGTCGAGCGAGCTCGGCCGCGAGCATGATGCGCTGAGCCTCGCCGCCGGAGAAGGTCGTTGCGCTCTGCCCAAGTTTGATGTAGTCGAGCCCCACGTCGATGAGCGCCTGCAGAACACGCTTGATCTTAGGGTACGCATCAAAGAACGGAAGCGCCTCCTCCACAGTCATTTCAAGAACGTCTGCAATGTTCTTGCCTGCATACGTCACTTCCAGCGTTTCTCTGTTGTAGCGGCGACCGTGGCAAACGTCACAAGGCACATAGACGTCCGGCATAAACTGCATCTGCACGCAGACAATGCCGTCGCCCTGACAAGCCTCGCAACGCCCTCCCCTGACATTGAAACTGAAGCGGCTCGATGTATAGCCTCGTTCTCTCGCCATCTGGGTCTGTTCAAATATCTCGCGAATCGAGGAGAAAATTCCCGTATAAGTTGCGGGATTGGATCGAGGCGTGCGGCCAATGGGCGACTGATCCACCATAATGACCTTGTCAAAGGCTTCGCTGTTCTCAATCCCGTCATAAGGAAGCGGCTGCAGTGTCGTGGAGCGATTGATCTTGCGGGCCATCGCCGCATAAAGCGTATCAATGACGAGTGAAGACTTGCCCGACCCCGAAACGCCAGTCACGACGCTCAGCAGTCCCACAGGCACTTTGAGAGTAGCATTGCGCAGATTGTGTCCTCTGGCCCCCGTCAACGTAAGCCAGCCGCGTTCGGGTTTGAGTCGTTTTTCCGGAACCGGGATCTTCAAATCGCCCTTGAGGTATCTGCCCGTCAGAGAGCGCTCATTGGCCATGACCTCCTCTGGCGTCCCTTCGGCAAGGATCTGGCCCCCCTTCTCGCCCGCTCCCGGCCCCATGTCGACCAGATTGTCGGCGGTGCGTATGGCATCCTCATCGTGTTCGACGACGAGAACGGTGTTGCCCTGATCCCTCAGATCCGCCAAGCTTCTCAGCAGCTTTTCGTTGTCGCGCTGATGCAGTCCGATGCTGGGCTCGTCGAGCACGTAGAGCACCCCCGAAAGCCCGGCACCGATCTGACTTGCCAACCTGATGCGTTGCATCTCCCCTCCCGAAAGCGTGTCGGCTCGACGACTCAGAGTCAGATAGCCAAGCCCCACGTTTTCCAAGAATACGAGCCTGCTTGTAATGGCCGTCATCAACCGCTCGGCAACCGCCGCCCTGCGCTCCACGAACGTAAGTCTGGAAAACGTCTCTCGCAGTTGCGAGAGGCTCATCGCATTCATTTCGCCATAGGAATACCTATCCTTGCCGTCGCCCACAAAAACGGAAAGGAGTTCCGGGCGAAGTCTTTCACCGTGACAGGCTGGACATGTTACCTCCGAGCGATAGCCCTCCAAGCCCTGTTTCATGAAGCTTCTGATCTTCGGATCTCCCCATTGTTTTTCAAGGTCATTCATCACGCCGATGAAAGGCACTTGAAGATCCCTCGTCTGATCGTTGCCGTAAAGAAAGGCCTGCTTCACATCCTGCGGATAGTCATCCCAAGGCGTGCGGGTCGATACGCCGAGCACCTCAGCGGCCGCCGAAATGAGCTTGAACTTGCGCCCATTTCGTGCGTCCCATCCGGGAATGGCTCCCGCCTCTATCGACACCTCCCCTGTCTTCACCACCTTATTCACGTCGAAGGTGCGCACGGTGCCGGTGCCCTCGCAGGTGGGACAGCGTCCCGCCTGATTGAAAGGCGAAAAGTGAACAGGCTCTAGTTCGGGCACGCTAAAGCTGCAAAGCGGACATGCAAACTGCGTACTGAACTCATAGTGCATGCCTGTACCAAACTCTTCGACATACACGCGTCCATCGCTCAGATGGGATGCGGCCTGGCAGCTTTCCGCAAGGCGGACACGGGCCTCGGGAGACACCAGAAGACGATCCACCACCACATCAACATCGTGCGCAAAGCCGTCATTGAGAGACGGCGCCGCCTGAAGCACCTGGACAACGCCGTCAAGGCGGAACCTCACGTACCCTTCAGAGAGCAGCTTTTCAAAAAAAGGCTTGAAGTTTCCGGTTTTGGCGCGCGCGACAGGGGCAAGAACCATGATCCTCGCCCCGTTAGAAAGCGTGAGCGTGCGGTCGACGATCGAGGCGATCGAATTCATCTCAAGAGGATTGCCGTGCGTCGGGCAGTAGGGCACGCCCGTGCGCGCAAACAGAAGCCTCATGTAGTCCGAGATTTCCGTGGCGGTACCTACGACGGAACGCGAAGAACTGGAACTCCTGCGCTGTCCTATGGCGATGGCGGGGGAAAGCCCTTCAATGCTGTCAACGTCGGGTCTTGGACGAAGTTCCAGAAACTGACGAGCATACGCCGAAATGCTTTCCACATAACGGCGCTGTCCTTCCGCATAAAGGGTGTCGAAGGCCAGCGAGCTCTTTCCGCTGCCTGAGACCCCGGTGATCACCGTGAGCTTGTCCCTCGGGATATCCAGGCTGATGTTCTTAAGGTTGTGGGTTCGCGCCCCGCGTATAGATATGGCTTTCTTCATGACTAGACCGGTCTTAAGGCCCAAAACAGACTAATGAATATAGACTGTCCTACCGCTCGGGTAAAGGATGACCTCCCGACTTTTACTTTTACGGCTATCCATGCGCGCCAAACACGACTCCTCCAACGCCTCCGGAACCATGACGGCTCAGGAGAAACGATCCAGCATTTCGCTAGCAGGCATTTTTGCCCTTCGCATGCTCGGACTATTCCTCATTCTTCCTGTCTTCGCCGTTTACGCTCGACATCTTCCCGGCGGAGACAACGACTTTCTCGTAGGTCTTACGCTCGGCATCTACGGCCTTACGCAAAGCGTGCTGCAAATTCCGTTCGGCGTGGCTAGCGACCGACTCGGACGCAAGCCCGTCATCATTGCCGGCCTGCTGCTCTTCATCATCGGCAGTATTGTTGCCGCCATAGGATCCTCCATCTGGACAGTCATGATCGGCCGAGCACTGCAGGGAGCGGGCGCCATATCCGCCGCCGTCACGGCCCTCATTGCCGACAGTGTGCGAGACCACGTCATCACGAAGGCAATGGCACTCGTCGGTGCTTCAATCGGCCTGACCTTTGCCTTCAGCCTCGTCGCGGCACCTCCTCTCACCGAGCTCTGGGGCGTACCCGGTCTCTTCTGGCTCACGGCCGTTCTCTCCGCCGGCGCCGTATGGATCGTTCTCAAGATCGTCCCCGACGTGCCCGCCGTTGCTGGCGAAGACGTTAAGGATCATCAGCCCTGGCCCAAGGTCGCCTTCGATCCCCAGCTCCTACGCCTCAACGCCGGGATCTTCTGTCTGCACTGCGTGCAAATGGCGCTCTTCGTCGTCATCCCTACGCAGCTCGTCGAAATGGGGCTCCCCGTCCTGCATCACTGGTACATCTATCTTCCGGCCGTGCTTATCGGCTTTGCCGTCATGATGAAACCCATCATCTGGGCGGAACGCAACCGCAGAGTCGCCTCGCTCCTGCGCACGAACGTTCTCCTTCTCGCCATCGTCTTCGCACTGTTCTCCTTCCTGACGCATTCCATCTGGGAGGTGGCATTCCTCATGACGCTCTTCTTCATCGGATTCAACATTCTGGAAGCAACGCTGCCGGGCTTGATCTCTCGCACGGCCCCGAAGGCCGACAAGGGACTAGCGCTCGGAATCTACAATACAACCCAGAGTTTCGGACTCTTCGTGGGTGGTGCGGCAGGCGGCTGGATCGCCCAACATTTTTCAGCGCAGGCCGTGTTCCATGCATCGAGTTTTGCTATGCTTTGTTGGTTCCTGCTTGCTCTTGGCCTCCAGGAGCCCAAGTCCCGCAGACAGCATGAACAAGGTGAAGCAATTCAAGTTCGATAGATATATTTTGCAAATTAGTTAATCATGGCTTCCATCAACAAGGTAATCCTGATCGGCAATCTCGGCCGAGATCCCGAAACCCGCTACACGACGGACGGCGGCACCGCCATCACGACGCTCAACATCGCCACGACGCGCCGCTATCGCAACGCCGAAGGCCAAACCGTCAGCGAAACTGAATGGCATCGCGTGGTCCTCTTCTCCCGTCTTGCCGAAATCGCCAAGGAATACCTCCACAAGGGCAGCCAGTGCTACATTGAAGGCCGTCTTCGCACCCGCAAGTATCAGGCCAAAGACGGCACTGACCGATATGCCACCGAAATCATCGGCGAAATGATGCAGCTTCTCGACCGCCGCCAGTCCGACAACCAAGGCATGGACGACGGTTTCGAAAGCGCTCCTCGCGCCCCGCGCCCCGCGCCCCAGCCCGCCGCCCAACCGGCCCGTCAGAGCGCGCCGATGACGTCCAACACCGCATTTGACCAACTCGAAGGCGACGACGTTCCGTTCTAACCGAAACGCCTACACGAAAGAATTACGAAGCGCCAACAAAAAGGTTCGGAAATCTTGTTCCGAACCTTTTTTCGTTCCAGCGCCTTATCTCCCCTTCCATTCCGTCATTCATGGCGTACGGCTTCAATCGGATCGAACTTGGCAGCGCGCCTTGCCGGGAAAAAGCCAAACACCACTCCCGTAAGAGCTGAAACAGTAAAAGCAAGCAGATTTATGCCCGGGCTGAAGATAAAGGGGACGCCCATGAAGACTGCAAGTCCCTTCGACACGCCGAGCGCCGCAACAACCCCAAGTGCTCCCCCCATGCAGCCCAACATCAATGCCTCAATCAGAAACTGCATCAACACTTCACGCTCCAGAGCGCCGATGGCCAGTCGAATGCCGATTTCGCGCGTCCGTTCTGTCACGGACACCAACATGATGTTCATGATGCCGATGCCACCCACAAGCAGGCTAACTGCGGCTACCGCCGCCAACAGCGTCGTCATGATCTGTGTGGTGGAAGCCACCTTGGCCGCGATCTCAGCCGTGTCGAGAATCTGGAAGTTGTCGTCATCGCCATCGGAGAGGCTGCGACGTTCTCGCATCAATTCCGTAACGGCCTCGCGCAAACGGTCACGATCGGACTGTGGATTCACTGAAATCAGAAGAGCACTCACGCGGTTCTTTCCGATCACCCGGCGCTGAAGCGTCTTGATCGGCATCACGAGCAAATCGTCTTGGTCGCCTCCCATGGCAGCCGTGCCCTTGGTCTTGAGAAGCCCCACCACGCGGCAGGAAAAACTGCCTGTTCTAATCGTGCGTCCGACGACATCCGCACCTTCTCCGAAAAGCTCTTTCTGTATGGTGCCGCCGATCACGCAGACGGCGGCGCCGGACAGCATTTCTCCCGCCTCAAAATTGCGGCCGTCAACAATCTCTCGATTATCGATCGTGAAATAGTTGTTGTCCGTGCCGATCACGCTCGTCTGCCAGTTGCGGCCGTTGGCCACGACCGTCATGGTCTTTGAGGCCTGAGGCGCCACAGCGACGATGCCGGCTATCTGACGCTTTAGCGCAACGGCATCGTCAAGCGTGAAACTCGGAGCACCAACGCTTTGTCCCGGCCCCATGCGCAAACCAGGCCGAAGCATAAGCTGATTGTTTCCGAAGGATTCGATCTGCGTGCGAATGGCCTGAGAGGCCCCGTTGCCGACCGTCACCATCGTAATCACCGCCATAACGCCAATCACGACGCCAAGCACGGTCAGCAGACTTCTGAGCGGATTTCGAATAATTTGGCGTATGGCTAGAACAAATGCATTGCCTATCATGACGCAGCCTCCGTCTTGCTGTCACTGATCAGCTGGCCGTCCCTGAAGATCAGATGACGCTTCGCATAGCCGGCCATGTCAGGCTCGTGCGTGACGAGCACGACCGTAATGCCGTCCTCACCATTGAGCGCAGAAAGGAGTTCCATGATCTCCCTGCTTCGAGCCGTATCCAGGCTTCCCGTCGGTTCATCGGCAAGAAGAAGCTTCGGCCGCGTGACAATGGCGCGCGCAATGGCAACGCGCTGTTGTTGGCCTCCCGAAAGTTCTGACGGCGTATGGTGTTCCCACTCAAGCAATCCTACGCGTTGGAGTGCCACTCTGGCCAGCTTGCGGCGCTCGGAAGCCCCCATGCCGCGATAGAGAAGCGGCAGTTCCACATTCTCAAGGGCGGTGGTTCGCGCGAGAAGATTAAACCCTTGAAACACGAAGCCGAGATACTTGCGGCGAAGAAGCGCACGCTGGTCCCGCGTCAGGCTTTCAACATGCATTCCGCTGAAGAGGTAGGCCCCCGCCGTCGGACTATCAAGAGCGCCGATGATGTTCATGACAGTCGATTTTCCGGACCCGGACGCACCCATGATGGCCACGAATTCGCCCTCATCGATTGAAAAGCTCACGCCGCGCAAGGCTTCAAAAGCCGCATCTCCCGTACCGTAGCGCTTGCGAATATCAACCAACTCAACTAGAGGCTGTCCCATTGCATCTCCTCAGGCCGCCTCAAGCGCCCTTCTGCTGATCAACGACGACCTTGTCGCCCTCGGCTATGTCACCCGAGACAATTTCTGTCTGCATGCCGTCGGTTAACCCCGTAACGACGTCCACACGCACGGGCTTACCATCACGCAGAACGTACACGGTTCTACTTGCCTGTCCGTGCTGAACCAACTCCTTCACTTTCTTGGAAGCGCTGCCATGGGGAGAAGGCCCGGGCATCATGGGCCCCATCTTCGACTTGCCGCTATCCAACGCAACCTTGGGGCGGAAGCGGAAAGCAGAATTGGGAACCAGAAGCACGTCCTGCTTGTCAGCCGTCGAAATCGTAGCCGAAGCCGTCATGCCCGGGCGGAGCTGCATCTGCTGATTGTCAACATTGAGATAGGCCGTATAGGTCACCACATTCTCCGTCGTCGTCGCACCATAGGCAACCTTTGTCAATTCTGCTGGAAAGCGCCGGTTCGGATAGGCGCTGACCGTGAAGTACGCCTTTTGTCCCTGCTTGACCACACCGATGTCCGCCTCATCAACGGCCACCTCCAGTTCAAGCTGGCTCAGATCGGTGGCAAGCGTCAGCAGCTCGACAGCCTGCAGACTCGCCGCCACCGCGTAACCCGGCTCGACTGAACGTGCAAGCACCACGCCGTCAATA
>CABUOH010000005.1 GCA_902493085.1 uncultured Sutterella sp.
TGACGCAAACATCGGATCCTCGCCCGTAAGAGCCGTATAGATGCGGTCAGCAATTCGATGCGCGCACATCCGCACATCATTGCCCGACGTGGTGAACACGGCCGCGTCCGTCCGGGCCCCCGTCACCGTATTGTGCAAATAGTAGGCGAGCTCCCAACGCCCGTCCGGCAAACGGGCAACGCGGCCTACGACGAGCGCGTTTGCACCCAGTTGGGCAAAAGTCTCCAAGCTCCAGATTCTCGGGTTCGCCCTCTGCCCCCGTCGGGATCAGGCGAAATGCGCCGGATCGCTCAAGATCGGCTCCGATGACGGCCGCCGCATCAAACCCGGCGGCACCAGCCCCTTCAAAGACCTTGACGGCAATCGGGAGCTGATTGGCGCCCACGCCGGTGATGGAGACCTGAAGTTCGGCAAGCGCTGGGCAGGCCGTTAACGCACCGGCAACAGCGCCGGCACACAGCATTCTGCGACGGTAAGGATTGAAGTTGGTCACGGATGACTCCCTTGGTAGGCACGGAGCCGCTCCAGACGGGGAGCGGCTTGCATTCTGCACGCGGAAACAGCGGAAACACACCGTCTCCGCTTCGTTTGAAGAGCGGGAGCGTTGCCGCCCCTGCGCTTCGGATCGCCTTAATGGCGGAAATGGCGTTCGCCCGTGAAGACCATGGCGATGCCGCGCTCGTCGGCAGCTGCAATCACTTCGTCGTCACGAATGGAGCCGCCCGGCTGGATGACGGCCGTACAACCGGCGTCCACCACGACATCAAGACCATCGCGGAACGGGAAGAAGGCGTCGGAAGCCGCCACGGAGCCTTCGAGCGAAAGACCGGCCTCTTCCGCCTTGAGCATTGCGATGCGGGCGGAATCGACGCGGCTCATCTGACCTGCACCGACGCCGAGCGTCATGCCGCCGCGGGCGTAGACAATCGTGTTGGACTTCACGAAACGCGCGACGTTCCAAGCAAACATCAGGTCGGCAATCTGAGAAGACGTCGGCTGGCGCTTCGTAACGCAGCGCAGGGCGCTTTCTGCGCAGATCTGATTGTCGGGAGTCTGAACAAGCAACCCACCGCCGACGCGCTTGAAGTCGAAGTCGTTGTGCGCTTGGCCGAGAGCGACCGTAAGAAGGCGAAGATTCTTCTTGGCGGCGAAGATCTCAACAGCTTCCTTGGCAAAGCTCGGAGCAATGATGCATTCCGCAAACTGGCGGGAAACGAGTTCTGCGCACTCGCGGGTCACTTCACGGTTAAAGGCAATGATGCCACCGAACGCAGACTTGGAATCCGTCTGAAATGCCTTGGCGTAAGCCTCGGCGGAACTGGCGCCCACGGCAACGCCGCACGGATTCGCATGCTTGATGATCACGCAGGCGGGCGCTTCGAAGGAGCGAACGCACTCCCAAGCAGCGTCGCTGTCGGCGATGTTGTTGTAGGAAAGCTCCTTTCCCTGAAGCTGTTCATAGCCGGCAAGAAGGCCCGGAGCAACGGATGATTCGCGATAGAAGGCGGCGGCCTGATGGGGATTTTCACCGTAGCGCATATCCTGGACCTTTTCCCACTGACGGGTGAGGACCTGCGGGAAGCGGGTGCGCTGATTGTTTGCATCAAGGCTCGTGAGATAGTTCGTGATCATGCCGTCGTAGCGGGCGGTATGAGCGAAGACCTTCTTGGCAAGCGCAAGGCGAGTGGCGGACGTGACGGCGCCTTGCGCCTTGATTTCCTCAACCACGGAAGCGTAGTCGGCCGGATCGACGATCACGGCAACGGACTCGTGATTCTTGGCGGCGGCTCGGATCATCGTAGGACCACCGATGTCGATATTTTCGATCGCGTCCTCAAACGTGCAGTCGGGCTTGGCGATCGTCTGTTCGAACGGATAAAGGTTCACGCAGATGATGTCGATGGGATCGATGCCGTGAGCATCAAGCGCGGCCATGTGTTCTGCAACGGGACGGCGTGCAAGAATGCCGGCGTGGATCTTCGGATTAAGCGTCTTCACGCGGCCGTCCAGCATTTCCGGAAAACCCGTGTAGTCGGCGACTTCCTGGCAAGGCACGCCCTCCTTCGTGAGAAGCTTTGCGGTGCCGCCCGTGCTGAGGATGTGGTAGCCCAGTGAGACCAGCTCACGGGCAAAATCCACAACACCGGTCTTGTCGGACACGCTGATAAGGGCCTGTTTCTTCATTGCTAATTTCCTTATGAACTTTCTCCGGGCAGAAGCTTGTGTAACCGAAGCTTCGTGCGCAGAGTATTTCGGTTAATACCAAGAATCTTTGCAGCGTCGAGCTGATTGTTGCGGCAGAGTCTCATCACGTAAATGAGGAGCGGCCGCTCCGCGGTCTTCATCACCAGACTGTAAAGAGGATGAGGCTGAGCTCCCCCTAGTTGCTTGAAGTACTGGTTAAGCTGAACAACCACAGCCTCTTCAATGCGGCCGGCCGTAAGCTCCGGCATCTCCTGAGCCAGCGTGTCAAGCTCTACGCTTTCGAAATCGAGCCCAAGCTTGGGTCTCGGAGACGACTGACGAATCATCGTGATCTTCGGCCTGCCCGCATTGCCGTATTTTTTTTCCTCATTCCACTCTATGGACGTCATCCTGTAATCCCTCACAATTCCTGCAATCTCTCAAAATAACGGTTGAGAGCCGCGCCGAGGACATCTTCATCGGACAGGGCGAACAATTCGCCCAACAGCTTCTCAGCTCCCGGCAACCCTTTCAAATAGTGGTTCAGGTGCTTTCTGAAAGTCACCGCACCCCTAGCACCGCCATAATAGTCAAAATGCCGTCGCATGTGGTCGCAAATAACCGCATGTCGTTCCTCAAGCGACGGACGATCCCATTGTGAAAGATAGCCGAGTGCCGCGCCAACTTCCGAGAAGATCCACGGATTGCCATAGGATGCCCGACCGATCATCACGCCATCCGCCCCCGTCACGGCCATCACTCGCCGCGCCTTCTCGCCCGAATCAACATCGCCGTTGGCAATGACGGGAATTGAAACGGCAGCCTTCACATTTCCAATCGTCTCATATTCGGCTTCACCACTGAAGCCGTCCTCACGAGTCCTGCCATGAATCGTCAGCATCTCGACCCCCGCCTGCTCGGCAAGCTTCGCGATGGAGACTGCGTTCCTTTGCTCTCGATTCCAGCCCGTCCGGATCTTAAGCGTCACGGGAACGGAAACGGCCGCGCGCACAGCCTCAAGTATCCGAACGACCAGCGCCTCGTCCTTCATGAGCGCGCTTCCGCACGCCGTCTGAAGAACCTTCTTTGCCGGACAACCCATGTTGATGTCGATCACCTGAGCCCCTGAATCCTCGGCATAGCGCGCCGCATCGGCCATCATGGCGGGATCGGCTCCGAGAAGCTGCACGACGCGCAACCCCGACTCCTCCGCGCAAGCCCATCGCGTGGCGCTCTTGCGACTCGTTCTGAACTGCGGCAGGCAGGTCGTCATTTCGCCCACAGCATAGCCCGCGCCATGAGCGCGGCAGACCTCGCGATAGGGCAGGTCGCTCATGCCGGCCATGGGCGCTAGCATGACGGGTACTTCGACGGCGTAGGGACCAAGCCTCACTCTTTTTTCTCACGTTATTCGAATGGCACTCTGCACACGAGGAGTACCGTTCGGCACATTCTACCTAGAGGTTCGGCACACAGACCGATTCATGTCCTCACATTTCCATTTGGTTGCGAATTCGCGCTTCGGCAAGCGCAAGCTCACGCGCATCGCCCACATTGAACCACATGTTCTGCAGAACTTCACCTGAAACTCGGCCCGCCTCGCAGAACTGCCAGAACCAGGGAAACAGCTTCGCCCGCACAGGCTCGACACCCTCAAAGAGCGATGTGCGATAGACGCCAAGACTCGAGAAGGTATGCGTTCTGGGCTCCCGACGAACCAACCCCCTTTCGTCAAGGGTCATATCGCCGCTCAAGTGGTAGGAGGGATTGGGGGCAAGCACGAGATGCGCCTCCACCCCCTTCTCAGCGAGCGAACGCCCCGTGCGCACAAGGCGCGAGTAGTCGAAGTCCGTCACGATGTCGCCAGCTGCGACGATGAAGGCGCCGTCACCGTCATCGAGCATCGGAAGCGCCTTTGCAATGCCGCCGAGCGTCTCCAAAGCATCGCCCGCAGCGACGCCCTCGACCGAGTAGCGCAAGCGAACGCCCCAAGAAGAGCCGTCGCCGAGCGCTTTCATGAGCTTCTGCCCCAGATGGGCGACATTAAGGACGACCTCCTCTACCCCCGCCTTCTTGAGAGCAAGAATCTGACGCACGACCATCGGTACCCCCGCAACCTCAACGAGAGGTTTGGGCGTCGTAAGTGTGATGGGTTGCAGCCGGCGGCCTTCGCCCGCCGCAAGAATCAGGGCGCGCATGATCGTTAAAAGGTGTAGCCAAAGGAGGTTTCAGACCCTTCAAGGTCATCGATAAGGTGCATGAGCGGGGAAAGCTGAATATAGCGGCGCGCCACCTTTCGCACGTATTGGATGAAGCGCGGCGCGTCCTCAAGGTACTTCGGCTTGCCATCTCGATAGTTGAGTCTTGCAAAAATGCCAAGCACCTTCAAGTGGCGCTGCACGCCCATGAACTCAACGTCGCGATAGAAGTTTCCGAAGTCGGCCGGGACAGGGATGCCCGCCTTACGAGCCTTTTCCCAATACCGAATCGTCACGTCGAGCACGAAACTCTCATCCCAGGAAATGAAGGCGTCCCGCATAAGAGACGCAATGTCGTAACTGAGCGGCCCGTAGAGCGCATCCTGAAAGTCAAGGATCCCCGGCATCGGCTCGGAGACCATCAGATTGCGCGGCATGTAGTCTCGATGAACAAAAACGAGCGCCTCGCGGCAGTTGTTATCAAGAATGGCCTCGGTGCTCATCCGCCACCACTTCTGCTGCTCCTCAGTCCATTCGACACCGCGATGGCGACCCACGTACCAAGTTGGGAAAAGGTCAAGCTCGCGCTGAAGCACCTCGCGTCCGTAGGCAGGAAGCACATTCGGACGAGAAATCCTTTGCCAAGCGACTAGTGCCGTAGTGGCACGATCCATCAGTTCTCGAGCGTTCCCCTCGTTGAGAACATCTAGATAAGTCTGTTTGCCCAGATCCGCAATGAGCATGAAGCGATGTAAGGCATCAACCTCAAAGATTTCAGGGGCATTGAGGCCGGCCTCGCTTCTCAGCAGACTGTCCACCTTGATAAAGGAGCTGAAGCTCTCGGGCGTTTCACCCTCGGCATTCATGGCAATGAAGGTGCGCCCGTCGGTTGCTGCAATGCGATGATAGGAGCGGGAACCCGCATCGGCGCCGGCGGAGCAGATCGTCGTCAGCTCGAGCTGATATTTCATGGCAATGCTCTGGAGCCAGTTTTCAAAGGCGGATGCGCCCGCACCATTCGTCATGTTTTCATCGTCCTCTAATGTCGAAGGATCCGAAGCCGGCTGGGATTTTATAAACTTTCCGGCGCCCCGGCGGAAACGGGGCTTTATAATCCTTCAATTGTCTTGACGTCATTTTATAGGCCTGATCTCAGGCTGTCACTCTCACCGTTTTTTCATGTCTCTCCCGCGTCCCCGACAGATTACAGTCAGCGTTAGCATCGCGCTGACCGCCATGGCCTGCACCTCGATTGTGCAGGCAGCTCAGACAGGCAGCGTGGTGTCTCTCGAATCCGTGACGACGCTTGATCCGTCTCGCGCAACGCCCGACTCGGACGCCGCTAGCTTCGTGTCCGCCGACCGCATTGAAGGCAACCCCGAAGAACAGCTCCACCTCTACGGCAACGCGGAGATCCGCCGTGGCGGCACCGTCCTCAAGGGTGATCGCATCACCTACACGCAGGAGACCGACGAGGTTGAGGCTGAGGGCAATGCGCGCATCTCTCGACAAGGTGCCTCCTTCTCGGGTCCCTCCATGCGCTTCAAGATATCGCCCCGCACAGGCGACATGGCTGATGCCGAATACGAATATGCCCCGCGCAACCTCCGCGGTTGCGCCAAAAACATTCGTTTCATATCAGGCGAATCGACGCTTTTTTCCGACGCCAAAGTCACGACCTGCAAGCGTGACGACGAGGCTTGGTTCATCAAAATGAACGAGCTCGAAATTGACGAATACGACCAGACGGCCACCGGCACGAATGCCACGCTTCACTTCATGGGTGTCCCCGTATTCGGATCTCCGTGGTTCTCTTTCCCAGTAAGCCGCGACCGACGATCCGGCTTTCTGGTGCCCACCTACGGCATGAGCTCGACCCGCGGCCTCGACTTGGCGGTCCCCTACTACTTCAACATCGCGCCGAACTACGACCTTACGCTCACGCCTCGCTTGATGACCAAGCGCGGCGTCATGCTCGACACCGAGGCCCGCTTCCTCTACAACAACTTCGCCACGACGATCGACTACGCGCTGATGCCCGACGACAAACAGATGAACGACAGCCGTTCGAGTCTGCACGTAGACATGAACTGGCGACGCGACAGACTGAGCGCCTTCGTCAATTACAACCGTGTCTCCGACAACGACTTCATCAACGACTTTTCAGGCAACGTCCGCGAATCCTCCGAAACCGTTTTGCCGCAGGAGTACGCTCTTCGTTACGACGAGACCTACTGGAACACGTCAATCAACGTCAAGAAGAATCAAGCCCTGTCTTTCGACTACATCGGCTACTACAAGCCGTACGAACGCGTGCCTCAAATCACCTTCAACGGCTACAACGGCAACTTCCACGGCCTTGAAGTCGGCACGACCATCGAAGTCACTCGCTTTGAACATCCAACGTTCACCACCGGTGACCGCTTCGCCTTTGAACAAACGGTCTCCTATCCTCTGCGCGGCGCCGGCTGGTTCGTTGTGCCCAAGGGCACCTTCCTCGGCACCTGGTATCAGCTCGACCATCTGGATCGTGACGGCGGTCGCTTCACCGACAAAGATCCGCACCGTACGGTGCCGATGTTCAGCGTCGACGCCGGCCTCGTCTTCGATCGAGACACCTTCTGGTTCGGCCGCGACGCCTACCAGACTCTTGAGCCGCGCGTCTATTACGCGTATGTGCCGTACCGAAACCAGGACGACCTGCCCGTGTTCGACACGTCGATCGCCGACCTGAACTTCTCGACGCTTTTTTCAGAAAACCTCTTCTCTGGCTATGACCGCGTGAGCGAGGCCAACCAGCTCACGAGCGTGCTGACGACCCGCTACATAGATAAGTCGAGCGGCCTCGAGCTCTTCCGCGCCAGCGTGGGACAGCGCAACTATTTCTCGGATCAGCGCGTCAACACCTACACGCCCGGCGACTATCAGGTGAACGAGACTGCGCTTCGCACAGACGTGCGCAGCGACATGCTTGCCAGCGTGGGAGCGCGCCTAACGCGCTCCCTTACGACGGACGTGAGCGGCCAGTATTCCTCGGCCATGAGCCGTTGGGTGAAGGCCAAGGCGGGCATCAAGTGGCAGCCCCGCCAGATGTCCCTTGTCGGCCTCTACTACCGCTACAACTACTCGACCGACCGCGACTACACGAGCTACCAGAACGACTACATCAAGCAGATCGACCTTGCCATCCAGTGGCCGATCACGAACCGTCTCTACGGTCTCTTCCGCTACAACTACTCGCTCCTTCAGGACAAGCCCATCGAAATGATCGGCGGCGTCGAATACCTGCACGACTGTTGGACGCTTCGCTTCGCCGCGCAGCGCTACACGACGTCCTCCAACACCGACGAGACCAACTTCTTCTTACAACTCGAGCTCAACGGCTTGGGTAGTATTGGCACAAGCCCGCTTTCTGAACTCCAGCGAAACATCAAGGGTTATCAGACCACCACGCGGGTTCCCGACAAGATTGGACAGTACGATTACTATGAATAAGCTCAAGACCATTGCCGTGCTGACGATGAGCATGGCTGCTCTCGGCACGGCCTGCGCCGCCGCCCCGGCCGTTACGGACTCCGCACAGGCCGCTCCCGTCGTTCAGACTCTGTCCGGTCCCGTTGAACTCGATCGCATCGTGGCGGTCGTCAACAACGACGTCATCACGGATCGGGAGCTTCAAGAACGCACGCATGTCGTCGCCCTCAACCTGCGCCGCCAGAACATCCAACTTCCGCCGATGGAACAGCTTCGCGTCCAGGTGCTCGAACGCCTCATCCTTGAGCGCGCAATCAAGCAGCGGGCCCGCGAGACCGGCATTCGCATCGACGACCAGATGGTGAACGCCTCTATCGAGCAGATCGCCCGTCAGAACAATTTGTCGGTCGACCAACTTCGTCAGCGTTTGATGGCCGACGGAGTCTCGTTTTCCTCCTTCCGGGAAGAGATACGCGACGAAATCACGACGCAGCGCCTGCGCGAACGCGAAGTTGACGCCAAGATCCAGATTCCGGATAGCGAGATCGACGCCTACCTGGCCGAACAGGCTGGTTTCACGACGAACAATACGACCGAATTTCACATTCAGCACATCCTGATCCCCATCGATCATCCCGACAACACGGAAATCCTCAGAAAGCACGCTGAAGAAATCGCCGATCGTGCCCGCGCCGGCGAGGACTTCGCCATGCTTGCGGCAACATATTCCCGCGCATCCGACGCGCTGCAGGGCGGGGACATCGGCTGGCGCAGCCTTCAGTCGCTTCCCAACGAAGCCGCCGACGTACTCAAGAACTCCCCCAAGAAAGGCATCTACCTCATCAAGGGCAAGGATGCTTGGGACGTCATGCTCGTCTCCGACACGCGCGACGGCGTTCAGTTCAAGCTCGCCGGCGGCCCGGTCGAACAGACTCATGCCCGTCACATCCTGATGCTTGTGAGCGACATCACGCCTGAAGGCGAAGTGATCCATCGTCTCAACGACATCAAGCGCCGTATTGACGCCGGCGAGTCCGACTTTGCCACGATGGCCCGCCTGCACTCCGTCGACAACAGCGCGACCCGAGGCGGCGATCTCGGTTGGTTGCAGCCGGGCGACACGGTGCCTGAGTTTGAAAAGACCATGAACTCGCTCAAGCCCAATGAGGTCTCCGAACCGATCAAATCCCAGTTCGGCTACCATCTCATTCAGGTTATCGAGCGCCGCATGGAAAAGAACGGCAATCCGCAACGCATGCGCATCGCCGCCCGCCAGCAGCTTCGCGAGAAAAAACTCGGCGAAGCCGTCTATAACTGGCAGCGCGAGCTTCGCGACCGCGCTTACGTTGAAATTCGCGACAACCACTACTGAGATTCGCTATGTCTGAACTCCGGTCCGTTGCCGTCACCACTGGCGAGCCCGCCGGCATAGGACCGGAAGTCTCGCTCAAGGCCGCAGCCGCCGTGTCCTCTCCGATCATTCTGATCGGCGACCGCACGCACCTTGAAGCCGAGGCCCGCCGCCTCGGCATCGGATGGCCTTTACCCAGGCATGTCTCAATTCATCACGTGCCGCTTCGTGCGCCTGTCGAACCCGGCACGCTTGATGTCCGCAATGCAGACTATGTGCTTGCCGTCCTGCGTGCCGCGCATGACGGCGCCATTGCCGGAGATTGGAGAGCCATCGTCACCGCTCCCGTTCAAAAAAGCATCATCATCGAGTCCGGCGTGCCCTTTACCGGCCACACGGAATTTTTTCAGAGCCTCTGCGGCGTCAGCCGCGTTGTAATGATGCTCACCTCGAACGCTCGCCCGGATGCAATGAAGGTGGCTCTAGCCACCACTCATCTCCCCATCTCCAAGCTGTCTGAAACCATTACGGACGTGCTCCTTGACGAAGTGCTCATGACGCTCAATCAAGCGCTCGCCTGCGACTACGGCGTGCCCAAGCCCCGCATTCTCGTCACCGGTCTCAATCCGCATGCCGGCGAGAACGGCCACATGGGCAGAGAGGAGATCGACACGATCATCCCCGCGCTTGAGCGCGCCCGCAGGAGCGGCATTTTCGCTGACGGTCCCGTACCTGCCGACACCGCCTTCGTATCTGGCCATTGGGATCAATACGACGCCGTGCTCTGCATGTATCACGATCAGGGGCTGCCCGTCCTCAAGCATGTTGGCTTTGCCGAAGGCGTCAATGTAACGCTCGGCCTCCCCTACATTCGAACGTCGGTCGACCACGGCACAGCACTCGACATCGCCGGCTTGGGCACGGCGAACGAATCGAGCATGATATCCGCTCTCCAACTAGCACACTTCCTATCCCAAAACCGTGAAACAAGAATGGCTTGAAGGGCATAAAGCCCGCAAACGATTTGGTCAGAACTTTCTTCATGACCGCCATTGGATCGAGCGCATCGTGCGCGGCATCGATCCGAAACCGGGCGACGCGCTCATTGAGATCGGCCCCGGGCAGGCGGCACTAACGCGCGAAGTCATCGCCTGCGCAGGCCACGAAGCCGCCGTCGAGATCGACCGCGACCTCGCTCAGTTCCTGCGAGAACAATTCTCCCCCGAGGAGCTCACGCTTATAGAGGCAGATGCCCTCAAGCTCGACTGGACTAGTGTCCTTGAGGGCCGTCACCTGCGCATCATCGGCAACCTTCCCTACAACATCTCGTCGCCGCTTCTTTTTGCGCTCATGAGCGCTGCGGACCGCGTCATCGACCAGCACTTCATGCTCCAGCGTGAAGTGGTCGACCGCATGGTCGCCGAACCCGGCAGCAAGACTTACGGCCGTCTGAGCGTAATGCTTCAGTACCGCTACGTCATGCACAAGCTCTTCGACGTGCCGCCCGGCGCCTTCGTTCCTCCTCCCAAGGTCACTTCGTCCATTGTCCGCATGGTGCCTCGACCTGTGGAGTCGCTGCCCAAGGTTGACATGGAAGTCTTCTCTCAGGTGGTCGCTCTTGCCTTCCAGCAACGCCGCAAGACGCTGCGAAACGCACTCTCCGCTCTCATGGACGCCGATGCGATCGAACGCGCGGGCGTCAATCCCGCCGCCCGCGCCGAAACGCTGGACGTGGCTGCATTCGTGCGCCTTGCACGAACGGCATCCAATCCGCCGCTTCACCCGGACGCTGTGTGATTATCATGGTCTGCTCTACTCAAAGTCGGGCAGATCCCTCACGGTCTTGATTCTGGCGCGCAATGCGCGCCAGTCCGGGCAAAGTCTTTCCACCTCTGTCCAAAAGGCTGCCGAATGGTTGAAGTGCACGAGATGAGCCAGCTCGTGCGCTATCACGTAGGACGCGATTTCGTCCTCAAGGAAAAGCAGTCTCCAGGACAGTCGAATCGTATTTCTCGTCGTACAGCACCCCCATCGCGTTCTAGCGCCGGACAATCTCCACGATGACGGCCAGCGGCTGGCCCTTCCTTGAAAAGCCTCCAGCAGTTCACCAAGCACGATCTCCGCCTGAGCCTTGAAGAAGACCGTCATCGCCCGATCAATCTCTTCGGGCGAACAGGTCTTCGGAAGCGCCAAACAGATCTCGACGTCGTTTCCATTCTGGCGAACATGCGAGCGCTTCGCCTTGGGATCAACGACAAAGGGAACAAGACGGCCTCGATAGAGAATGCTTCCATGATCTCCCGTTACGACATAAGCAGCCTGCTTTTTGCTGTTGCGGTTGCGTTCACGACGGATGAAATCTCTATTCGTCAGAACGAGTGCTTCCATGCGTGTCCAGTCGTCGTAACCGTAGGGAAGCGTCAGAACGGGAAGATCGAGTTTTGGATCATATCGCAGCGTGAGGCGGCGTTTGCTGAGGCGGGAGGGCTTGGCCAGAAACTCAATTGTTTCCCCGTCCTCCGCCGTCACAGTCCGGAGTGTCGACACCCTTTTATCTCTTGAGCTCATGTCCGCCCCTCTGCGATTCGGGGCAATTGCCAACGTCAATCCTTATCAGCTCCTCTTCAATCCACTTTTCCACTTCGGCCGTCACCTCGTGTGGATCCCGGTCCTTTGTCTCGATGACGGGACCAACGCTCACCGTGATCGTACCCGGACGCTTGGCAATGGAGTTCTTCGGCCAGCAGTGGCCCGCATTGTGACATACAGGCACAATCGGCGTACCGCTTTGGCATGCAAAGCGCGCGCCGCCCGTTTTATACCGTACGCGCTCTCCCGGCGGCACCCGCGTCCCTTCGGGGAAAAGACTGATCCAGAAACCTTCGCGCAACTTTTTCGGTCCCTTTTTCATGAAGGATTCGAAGGCAGAACGCCCCTTGCTGCGATCAATGGCAAGCATATCCATGGCGCAGACCACCCAACCGAGAAACGGAATCCAATTGATCGAACGCTTGTAGAGGAAGCAGGCAGGTGCAGGCAGATAAGCTCCAAGCCAGAACGGATCCCACGCAGACTGGTGCTTCATCAGCACCACAGCCTGCGTTTGCGCCCCGGGCAGGTTGTCCATGCCCATCATCTCGAGCTTGATGCCGCAAATGACGCGAAGCAGAGCGAGCACAAACTTCGCCCATGGACGGCAGACGGCTTCATATCGCCACCTCACAGTCGTGAACGGAGTCGTGCACAGCACGCAGACCGAAAGGATCAGAATCGATAGGCTCAGAACGAGATAGAAGAGCCAGCCGCGAAGAAGATTCATGTCGGAATGCCCGGCCTTAGAAGCCGGATAAAAAAAGGATCCAAAACGAAATCATACCGTTTTGGATCCCTGTTGAACGGCTCCCGAAAGAGCCGTTTGAACATTCGCTTATTTGGCGAGGCGGGCGATTTCAGCAACCTTGTTCATAACGTCGTAGAGGCGCTTGAGAAGAGCTTGGCGCGTGGCGCGCAGAGCCGGATCTTCAGCATTGACCATGACGTTGTCGAAGAAGTTGTCAACCGGACCGCGAAGAACCGCGAGTGTTGCAAGCATCTGCTCGTATTCACCTGCGGCGAAGCACTCCATGGCCTTGGGTTCAACATTGTTGATGGCGGCGAAGAGCTGCTTTTCAGCATCTTCGGCAAAGAGCGCCTCATTGACGAGCGTCGGCACTTCACCCTCGATCTTTTTAAGGATGTTGCCGATACGCTTGTTGGCAGCGGTCAGAGCCTCAGCTTCCGGCAACGCCATGAAGGCACGGACGGCGGCAAGACGTTTTGGAAGTTCGTCGAGCTTTTCCGGGTTCAGAGCAAGCACGGCGTCCACCTCAAGCGTGGTGTACCCAGCGTCGCGAAGCATGACGCGCAGGCGATCTTGGAAGAACTGACGTAGTTCTTCCCGGTGATCCGTCACGCCCGAAACGGTCTTCTCCGCTTCCCAGGCCGCGTCGATCAGCGTATTGAGACTGACGGGCAAGGCCTTTTCAATAAGCATGCGAAGCACGCCGAGCGCGTGGCGGCGAAGCGCGAACGGATCCTTTTCCCCGGTCGGCATCTGACCGATGCCGAAAAGGCCGATCAGCGTCTCCATCTTGTCGGCAAGCGCCGTCGCGAGGCTCACCGCCGTAGACGGCAACGCATCTCCGGCATAGCGAGGCTGATAGTGCTCACGGATGGCCAGCGCGACGTCCTCGGCTTCGCCATCGTACTTAGCGTAATACTCGCCCATGATGCCCTGAAGCTCAGGAAATTCGCCAACCATCAACGTACGCAGGTCAGCCTTGGCAAGCATGGCGGCACGCTCAGCCTTGGCGCGATCGGCGCCGATGAGATCAGCGAAAAGGCCGGCCATCATCTTGACGCGAAGCATGCGTTCGGCCTGACTGCCAAGCTTGTTGTGATAAACAACATGCTTGAGACCGTCGACACGGCTTTCAAGCTTTTCCTGACGATCCTGATCGTAGAAGAACTTGGCGTCGGCAAGACGAGCGCGAACTACGCGTGCATTGCCCGCCGCAATGGCGGCACCGCCATCCTTGGCCTCAAGTTGGGAGACGAGAAGGAAGCGGTTCATCAGACGACCTTCTCCGTCGCGAAGGGCGAAGTACTTCTGATTGAGCTGCATCGTGAGAATGAGACACTCTTCCGGAACGGCAAGGAACTCCTCCTCGAACGAGCTTTCATAGATGATCGGCCATTCCGTCAGTGCGGTCACTTCATTGAGAAGATCTTCAGGCATGATGACCGTGCCGCCGATCTCGGCGGCGCGGTCCTCAAGAAGCTTGCGCAGCAGCTCTCGACGCTCGGCATAGCACGGCATGACCTTGGCAGCCTTGAGTTCGGCGTCATATGCGTCGGCACGGGACAACGTAACCGGCTCCGTCGTGTGGAAGCGATGACCGCGCGTGATGCGACCGGCTTCGAGACCAAAGAGCTTCACCGGGACAACGTCAGCACCATAGAGAGCAGTGAGATGTTTGACCGGACGCACGAAGGCGACCGTCGTCTCGCCGTCGGCGAGCTGATAAGTCATGACCTTCGGGATCGGGAGATTCTTGACGGCGGCATCAAGAGCACCTTGAAGCCCCTCCGCGAGCATGATGCCCGGACGGACGCCTTCGAATACGAGCTGTTCATTCTTGCCGTCATTGACAAGCTTGAGCTCGCTCACGTCACACGTGATGCCCAGCGCATTCATCTTCTTGACGAGAGCCGGCGTGGCGGAACCGTCTGCGGCAATGCCAACTCGCAGCGGAACGAGCTTCTGAGTGAAAGCTTCATCCGGACTCTTTGCAAGCACATTCGTGAGATGCACGGCAAGGCGACGCGGAGACCCGTAGGCCGTCGTGACGGAGCCCTCGGCGAGGAATCCGCGGTTCTTGAGATGCTGTTCGACACCGGCGGCAAAAGCTTCCGACAGCTTTTCGAGGGCCTTCGGCGGAAGTTCTTCAGTTTGCAGTTCAACGAGCAAATTCGTCATTTTCTTCTTTTCCTCCACTCGTATTATTCTGCGGACTTGGCGAGCATCGGGAAGCCCAAACGTTCACGGGAATCGTAATAACTCTGAGCCACGGAGCGGGAGATGTTGCGAATGCGGGCAATGTAGGCGGCGCGTTCGGTCACGGAGATGGCGCCGTGAGCATCAAGCAGGTTGAACGTGTGACCGGCCTTAAGCACCATTTCATAGGCAGGCAAAGCCAGATTCCGATCCATCAGGCGCTTGGCTTCACTTTCAAAGTAATCAAACTGCTTGAGAAGCTTCTCGCAGTCGCTCGCCTCGAAGTTGTAGACGGACTGTTCAACCTCGTTCTGGTGGAACACGTCGCCGTAAGTAAGCTTGCGTTCCTTGCCGTCCGGATCGGTCCAAGTCGTAAAGACAAGATCAAAGACGTTGTCGCAGTTCTGCAGATACATCGTCAGACGTTCGAGACCATACGTGATTTCACCGGTGATCGGCTTGCATTCAAGGCCGCCCACCTGCTGGAAGTACGTGAACTGCGTCACCTCCATGCCGTTCATCCAGATTTCCCAGCCAAGCCCCCAAGCGCCCAGCGTCGGATTCTCCCAGTTGTCCTCAACGAAACGGATGTCGTTGACTTCCGTATCGATGCCGAGTGCGCGGAGACTGCCCAGATAGAGGTCTACGATGTTCGTCGGAGCCGGCTTGAGCACGACCTGAAACTGATGATGCTGATGCAGGCGATTAGGGTTCTCTCCGTAGCGGGCATCCTTCGGACGTCGAGAGGGCTGAACATAGGCGGCACGCCAGGGTTCCGGCCCCAAGGCCCGCAGAAAGGTCGCAGTATGGGACGTGCCGGCACCGACTTCCAAGTCGATCGGTTGCAGCAAAGCACAGCCCTGACGGTTCCAATATTCCTGCAGGCGCAGGATTACTTCCTGAAAGGTGATCATTCTCTATGCCGCCGATTCTTGTCGGCGCCTGTTGATTCAAAAATTGTAGGAGCCAGCTTTCCCTTGGGAAAAGCAACTCAAAGTTTCAATTATAAGCGCTTTGTCTTACCCTTAACCGCTCCAACTCCGGTCCCCACGGGATGCGCAAGGGTTGCGCCGAGCACCAAAGCGAGCGCCGCAAGCAGCGCGGGCCAGCTACCGACCTTCACATAAGGCGTAGGCGTGCCGGAAGCCCCGAGAAGCGGCAGCGTCGCAGAATCCGCTCCGTCCGCCCTGAGCATGGATACGACTTCGCCTCTCGAATTGACGACCGCGCTCATTCCGGTGTTGCTCACGCTTACCAGAGGCCTGGCGCTCTCCATCGCGCGCATGCGGCTCATCGTCAGATGCTGGCCGAGCACGGATCGGCCGAACCAGCCGAGATTGGCGGTCACAATGAGAAAGTCGGGCGAGCGCGATTGCCAGAAAGTCCGCATCACGCCGCCATACAGATTTTCATAGCAGATCAGAATGCCTGCATCGGCGCTACCGAGCGAGAGCATCGGCTGCACTGCATCCCCCTTTGTCAAATCCGACATCGGTACGCCGATCATATCGACGAACCAACGGAAGCCGGCAGGAACGTATTCGCCGAAAGGTACGAGCGCCCGCTTGTCAAGCTTGTAAACAATTTGCCCTTCGTCGAGAACGAAGGACGTGTTGAAAACGCGTGGTCCATCCTTGCGAAAGCCGTTGAAGAGCACCGGTGCTTCGCTCCTCTCCTGCAGGAGCACGAGGTTGCCGGCCGCCGTCCGTCCCAATCTATTGACGGGTACGTTTACGATGCCCTCGGGTGTCAGCAGCAACCGGGCCCGGTCGGACGGCGGCCACGGCTTGAAGGCATCGGGAAAGAGTGCGGCAAGACGCTCAGCGGGATCATCGCGGGTATAAGCATCCACCACAGGCAGGGCAGGCTGAAGAATGCGCACGTCAACCGTAGAGGACGGCTCCGACCATGCGTGCTGGCGGGACACTTGTCCCGCCCCCGCAATGAGGGCCGCGCCGATCACGGGCACTGCAAGCCACGCCAACCTGCAACTGAGCGCCACCGCGACAAGCGCCGAAAAAAGAAGCTGCGCAAGCGTGACTGCATATATTCCGCCCAAGGGTGCCCAGCCGGCCAGTGGCGTATCGATGGCGGCATAACCCGGCGTGAGCCAGCCAAAATTGCCGAGCACGTCGCCCCGGAGCCATTCCGAAATCGTCCATAGTCCGGCCAGGGCCGGCAACTCCGCAATGCGTCTGCCGCCGCAGCATTTCTTGGCCGTCCAACAGGCAAAGGCGGGAAACAACGACAGAACTGCTCCCAGCGCTACCAATGCGAGCGCTGCAACGGTCCAGGACAATCGCCCGTGGACCGCGATGGAATTCATCGTCCATGAGAGCCCCGGCACGAACCAGCCGAGCCCAAAAAGAAAACCCGCCAAGGCGGCACGCAATGGCGTCGGACGAGCTGCATAGACCAAAAAGAAGCCGACGAGCGCGATGAGGGACAAATACTTCCAGCCTAGCGGATCAAACCCCGTGCCGAAAAGCAATCCCATGCCCAGGGCTCCGAGCGAGCCCGCCGCTTCAGGCCGGCGATTCCACCAATGCCGCGCCTCGTTCATGCTACTTGATCCTTTCGACGCTCAAAAGACGCGCCTGACGATCGTCGCCGCCCAAAATGCGAAAGCGAAAGCCGTTCTCCTCGAGCGTTTCCCCCGTATGGGGCACGTGTTCGAAACGGTCGGTCACAAGGCCTCCGATCGTCTCGCAGTACTGATCCTCAAGAGCGGACTTGAAATAGTCGTTGAATTGCTCGATCGGCGTGATGGCCTTGACGCGCCAACGGCCGTCACCGTCAGCGACGATGTTGCTACCTTCCTCGTCGTGATCGAACTCATCAGAGATGTCGCCCACAATCTGTTCCAGCACGTCCTCAATGGTGATGAGACCTGAGACGCTCCCGAACTCGTCGATAACGAGCGCGAGATGGCTTCGGGTTTCCTTGAAGTCGCGAAGCAGCACGTTGATCGGCTGCGTCTCCGGGATGAAGCGGGCAGGACGCAGAAGGGTCTTCGGATCAATGGCCGGATTCATGAGAATCTGCAGCAAATCCTTGGCATGCAGGATGCCGAGCACGTTGTCCAAATCGTCTTCAACCGCAGGGAGACGTGAGTGGCCCGATGCGATGAGCGCGGGCAGCCAGACCTCGCGCGGCTCTGAAAAATCAACAGCCTGCACCTGCGAGCGAGGCACCATCAAGTCGCCCGCCCTGATTTCCGAAACGGCCATCGCGCCTTCCATCATGGAAAACACTTCGTCGTCGATCACGCTTCGGCGGCGAGCCTCCCCGAGCACCTTGAGCACGTCGGTTCTGTCATTCAACTCGTCTTCATGGAAAACGGAGGTCAGGCGTTCAAGAAAGGTCCGGCCCAAGGTCGGACTGGGTGGTTCTGAAGAACTGGACATATTTGCCGAAACAGCTGTTTTTTTAATTGGTCGAGCGTCAGTCGTGCACCATGCCGATGCGGTCGCTGTAGGGATTGGGAAACTTGAGGGAAAGCATGAGCTCGGTTTCGCGCGCTTCCATCACCTCCGCTTCTGCCTGCGTTATGTGATCATACCCATGCGCATGCAGAACTGCATGAATGAGCAGATGGGCAAGATGGGCGCGAAACTCCTTGTTTTGCTCTTGAGCTTCACGTTCGACAACGGGCACGCAGATCGCAACGTCAGCGGTCACCTCCGGCTCCGTTGTATAGTTGAACGTCAGAACGTTCGTTGCATAATCGCGATGCCGGTACGAATGATTGAGCTCATAGCCTTCGTCAAGATCCACGAACCTGATCGTCATCATCGTAGGGAGCTCGCACGCACGAGTCATCCACCGCACCATCACGGAGCGCGACGGCAACTGCGGGAAGGCAGCCGCATTCTGGAACGAAAACTTCACTTCAGGTTCGCTCATTCCTTCACCTCTTTTTTCACTCCGGCGGCCAATTCTTCCTGCTTGGCCGCCTCTTCGTAAGCGTCCACAATTCGTGCAACGAGCGGGTGGCGCACCACGTCCTTGGACGTGAAGCGCGTGATCCCAATGCCGCGCACGCCATCAAGAATCCGGATCGCATGCCTGAGTCCGCTAGGGACCCCCTTCGGAAGGTCGATCTGCGTCACGTCGCCCGTAATCACAGCCCGGGAGCCGAAGCCGATACGCGTCAGGAACATCTTCATCTGTTCGGGCGTCGTATTCTGAGCTTCGTCCAGAATCACAAACGCATTGTTGAGCGTGCGACCGCGCATATAGGCAAGCGGCGCCACCTCAATCGACTGCCTTTCCATGAGGCGTTGGGACTTCTCAAAGCCCATCAGATCGAAAAGCGCATCGTAGAGCGGGCGCAGGTACGGATCAACCTTCTGCGTCAAGTCCCCGGGCAGAAATCCGAGACGTTCGCCGGCCTCTACAGCCGGGCGCGTGAGCACGATGCGCTCCACGGTTCCTCGCTCGAAAGCGTCTACTGCCGCCGCAACGGCTAGAAAGGTTTTGCCGGTACCGGCGGGACCCACGCCGAAGCTGATGTCATGTCCCATGATGGCCTTGAGATATAGACGCTGGTTGGGCGTTCGTCCCTGCAGATCGCGGCGTCTGACCTTGAGATCGACCTCATCAACTGCACTCTGAGGATCGCTGCGATACTCGTCGTCACGACCGACGAAGTGCCACTGAATGTCGTCAACGCTCAACGCCTCCCCAGTGCTTTTGACACGGGTCATCAGAGCCGCAAGCGCCGTGACGGCGCGGCGGGCTCCTTCAAGCTCGCCCGTCACGCGAAAGACATCTCCTCGGCGGCTGACGCGCACATTGAGGATGGTCTCCATCTGTCTCAGGTTTTCATCGAGCGGACCGCAAAGTGCGGACAGCTCAGCATTGCCCGCATCAGCGGAGTAGCGCAGGGTTTCAAGCTGCGCGGTCTTTTCACTAGCCATAGATGGATCTCAGTCCAGAAGTTGTCCGCCAAGCGAATGCGGATACACATCCGTCACTTTAACACGCACCATCGTGTCCACAAGCGAGAGCGGTCCCTCGAAGTTCACGATGCGGTTGTTGTCCGTGCGGGCCATGAGGAAGCCCTCGCCCTTGCGCGCGGGGCCGAGCACGAGCACGCGCTGCTCGGTGCCGAGCATGCTCTCGCTGATGCGGGTCGCGTTCGCGTCGATCGTCGCCTGCAGGCGCTGCAGGCGCGCAAGCTTCACGTCATAGGGCGTGTCGTCGGGAAGACGGGCGGCGGGCGTGCCGGGACGCGGGCTGTAGATGAAGGAGAAGCTGGCGTCGAAGCCCACTTTCTCGACGAGCTTCATCGTGTCCTCGAAGTCCTCGGCGGTTTCACCGGGGAAGCCCACGATGAAGTCGGTCGCGATCGAGATGTCGGGACGAAGCTCTCGGAGCTTCCTCGTGATCTCGACGTACTCGGCGGCGGTGTAGCCGCGCTTCATGGCGGCGAGCACGCGGTCGGAGCCCGCCTGCACGGGCAGGTGCACGTGGTTGACGAGCTTGGGCAGGCGGCCGTAGGCGTCGATGATGCGCTGGGAGAATTCACGCGGATGGCTCGTCGTGTAGCGGATGCGCTCGATGCCGTCGATTTCGGAGACGTAGTCAAGCAGCAGGGCGAAGTCCGCAATCGAGCCGTCGGGCATCTTGCCGCGATAGGCGTTCACGTTCTGGCCGAGAAGCGTCACTTCCCTGACGCCCTGATCGGCAAGCTGGGCGACCTCCATGAGGACGTCCAC
>CABUOH010000006.1 GCA_902493085.1 uncultured Sutterella sp.
CGTGGGTCACGACCATCATGGTCATGCCTTCCTTGGCGAGCTGGACCATCACGTCGAGCACTTCATTGATCATTTCCGGGTCGAGGGCGGACGTCGGTTCGTCAAAGAGCATGCAGATCGGGTCCATGGCCAAGGCACGCGCAATGGCCACGCGCTGCTGCTGGCCGCCCGACATCTGGCCCGGGAACTTGTCAGCGTGCTTGAGAAGGCCGACGCGGTCAAGGAGCTTCAGCCCGCGCTCGGTGGCCTCTTCCCGGCCGCGGCCGAGCACCTTCATCTGGGCAAGAACGAGATTTTCGCGGATGGAGAGGTGCGGGAAGAGCTCGAAGTGCTGGAACACCATGCCGACACGGCTACGCAACTGGGGAAGGTTCGTCTTCGGATCCCCTACCGAGATGCCGTCTACGATGATTTCACCCTTCTGGAAGGGCTCAAGCGCGTTGACGGTCTTGATGAGGGTGGACTTGCCGGAGCCGGACGGTCCGCAGACCACGACGACTTCGCCCTTTTCAACCTCAACGGAGCAATCCTTCAGCACCTGGAAGTTGCCGTACCACTTGCTGATGTTCTTGATTTCGATCATTGCCATGATGGAGGATATCCTGTTTAAATTTTTTAGTGAGCCTGAGCCGTTCGCATTCTCGCCTGAAGTCGACGAATCAGCAGGGAGAGGGACAAGGAGACGGCAAGATAACAGACAGCAGCAAAAGAGTACATCAAAACAAGCTGTCCGTCACGCTGGGCGATCTTGGAGACCGCTCCCATGAAGTCGTTGCCGCTGATGACGTAGACGAGACTGGTGTCTTGAAAGAGAATGATCGTCTGCGTTAGAAGCACGGGCAGCATGTGGCGGATGGCCTGAGGGAGAACGACGTGCCGCATGGTCTGTGCATAGGATAACCCAAGTCCGTATGCGGCCTGGATCTGCCCTTTTTTCACGGACTGAATGCCTGCGCGCATGATTTCGGCGAAATAGGCCGCTTCAAAGAGCACGAACGTGATGATGGCCGTCATTTCGGCGCCGATCTTCACCGGGTGCTCAAGCCCTAGGATGACGCGCAGAACTTCAGGCATCAGAAGAAAGTACCAGAAGAGCACAAGCACCAGAGGCACGGCTCGCATCAGGTTGATGTAGAGCTTGGCGGGGGTGGAGAGCCAGCGCTTTTCAGAGATGTGGCAAAGAGCAAGCAGAGTTCCGAGAAATAAACCACCGACGGCAGTGATTGCCGTGAGCTGAATCGTGTAGGCGGCGCCGGAAAGGATGTAGCCCCAGCTGTTCGTAATCGAAGTGAAATCCATGACCAACTCCTTTGCTTACTTGGCGGCGATGAAGCCGGGGATCGCGCAGCGCGATTCCATCCAAGCCATCAGGCGATTGACGCACAGTGCGATGGCGATGTAGAGAACCGTCGCCCAGAGGTAGGCAGCGAAGAATTGGAAGGTGGCTTCGCCCATTTCATTGGCGCGCATGGTGAGCTCAGGCAGGCCGATCGTCATGGCTACTGCCGTGTTCTTGATGAGATTCATCGCTTCGCTCGTTAGAGGCGGCAATACGAGGCGGAAGGCCATGGGCAGGATGATGAAGCGATAGCGCTGAAGGGCCGTGAAACCGAGTGCGCGAGCGGCATTGGGAAGTCCGGACGGGATGGACGTTATGCCGGCGCGCACCTGTTCGGCAATGCGTGACGAGGTGAAGAGGCCCATGCACAGAAAGGCCGACAGGAACTGGCTGGTGACGGGATCGGCTTCGATCATCCAGTCCTTATAGGGAGGAATCAATTCAGGAACGACAAAGTACCAGATGAAGATCTGGACGATGAGGGGAATGTTGCGGAAGAGCTCGATCCAGCCTTCACAGATGCCGCGCACCCATTTGTTGTCGACGGTTCGAAGAGTGCCTACGAGCGTGCCGAGTGCAAGAGCAAGCAGAAAAGAGGCGACGGCAAGGGTGATGGTCCAGCCGGCACCGTAGACTAGATAAAGCCACCAAGGGTCATCACTCAACAGGGAAGTTTCCCAGAGAGTGTTGAGGGTCATGTTCAGGGCCATGGCGGGGGTTCCTCTTGTTTTCGGGAATTAAATCTAAAAGGGATCCCCGGGGCACGATTGCTAGCTGATGTCCCGGGGACCGTAAAGGCTTGGAATTAGATGCCGTCGCTGTTCGGATTGGCGAAGAGCTCCTTCGTGACGCTGTTCATCGGGAAGTTGAGGTTGGCATTCTTGGGCGGAATCGGGGATTCGAACCACTTCTTGTAGAGCTTGTCGAGCGTGCCGTCCTTCATCATGCCGACGATGGTCTTGTCAACCAGAGCCTTGAAGGCGGGGTCGTCCTTGGCGAACATCGGGGCGTACGGTTCGACGGAGAGCGAGGCGTCGACGATCTTGAAGTCCTGCGGGTTGGGCAGGTTCGAAATCTGGCCGGCGAGCAGCACGTCGTCGATCACGAAGGCGGCGGCGCGCTTCTTGGCGACAAGCTGCATGGATTCGGCGAAGTCCTTCGTCATCAGGTAGCGGATCTTGATGCCGTTGTCCTTTTCAAACTTCTTGAGCAGTGCGACGGCGGTGGTGCCGGAGGTGACGGCGACATTCTTGTTGTGAAGATCCTTGAGAGCGTTGATGCCGGAGTCCTTCCAAACGGCGGCCGTAACTTGAACGCCGAAGTAGTTGATGCCGAAACCGGCTTCACGCTGACGGGCCTTGGAGTTCGTTGTGGAGCCGCATTCGATGTCAACCGTGCCGTTCTGGATGAGCGGAATGCGGTTGGCGCTGGTGACGGCCTGATACTTGATCGTCAGGTTCGGCATGTTGAGTTCCTTCTTGACGGCTTCGCCGACAGCCTTGCAGACCTCAAAGCCATAGCCGGTGGGCGTGCCGTCGGCCTGAAGGTAGGAGAACGGGACGGAAGCTTCGCGATAGCCGAGCGTCATTGTGCCGGACTCCTGGATGCGCTTGAGTGTGCCGGTCAGTTCAGCGGCGGAAACGGCGGATGTGATGAGCATGCCTGCGCAGAGCAGGCCGGTAAGCTGAAGAGAAAGCTTCATGGTGGAACTCCTGAAGATCAAGTCTGGCGAGGGACCGCGACAAAAACGAACGGTCGCAGGTGTGTTGCTCTTTTTCTTAGCAAGTACCATGCCAAAGTCGTTAAGGTAAAGAAATTAGATCGTTGAAACGACTGTGGCAGAATTGATGATGGCAGGAAGTCCTCAAGCGTTTCGAGAGAAGGAGATGGGGCGAAAGGGAAGAGCGCTCAAGAAGGTCATTGTGAAATGCACCAAAACAAAGCGCGCACCAATTTGGTGCGCGCTTTGGGTGGGAGGGGAGGAAAAGCTATTCCGCAGGTCGGAAGACGGGCTTGCGGCCTTCAAGGAAGGCGGCGAGAGCCTCGGCTGCCTCGTTGGAACGGGCTTGACGGCGCCAAACGGCTTCCTCTTCCTCGAAGTGGCTTTCGAGAGCTTTGTTGCGCGGGTGTGTGAGAAGGGCCTTTGTGGCTCGAACGGCGTTAGGAGGCAGCACTGCGAGCCGGGCGACTTTGGAGGCGACAAGCTTGTCAAGCGTTTCGTCATCGGCAACGCCGGTGATGATGCGCATTTCGAGAGCTTCGGCGGCGGTGATCGGTTCGGAGAGCACGAGCTTTTCGGTTGCGCGGGGCAGACCGGCAGCGGCGGTCATGATGTAGGCGGAGCCGAAACGGGGCGTCTGCCCCAGGGCAACGCAGGGCAGGGAGAATAGTGCATGTTCGGAGGCGTAGACCAAGTCGCAGTAGAGCAACATCGAAAGTGCGTCGCCAACACACGGTCCCATCACTTGAGCAACGACAGGTTTGGGGAATGCGCGCAGGGCGGCGAAGAAGTTCGTCATGGCACGATCGAGCGCATCCGGTGCGGCGCGCATCTCGTCAAGGTCGGCACCGGCTGAGAAAACCTGTTCCCCTCCCTGCAGGAGAACGACTCGCACGGCATCGTCAGCGGCGGCCTGAGCAAGGGCCTCCGTCATGGTGTCGAACATTTCGGCGTTGATGCTGTTGCGTTTGTGCGCACGGCTGATGGTCAGGCGGAGAATGCCGAATTCGGTGTTGGACAGGATGGCCATTGATGTGATTTCCATGAAGAAAAGATTTTTTAGGCGCGCCATTATAGGTGATCCGCAGGAGAGGAGAGACTTTTCACCCAGGGGTCTGTGTCGCGGTGATCGCCTTCACGAAGCACGTAGCCCATTGCCGCCATCATGCATTGCATGGCTTCGTTGCCTTTGAGTACGTGACCGATGAAGCGTGTGACGCCGCGTCTTGCTGCGGAGGCTTCAATGTGGGCCATCAGCACGCGGGCAAGACCTCGGCGTTGCCATGAGTCCTCAACGACGATGCCGAATTCGGCCTCGTCAGGTTCTCCCGTCAGGCGCCAGCGTGCGACGGCATGGATTTCGCCATCCTGCGTCAGCATCCAGGCACCCTCGCGAGCATAGTCGAGTGAGGTCAGTTCGCAGATTCGTTCATCGGAGAGATGCACGGATGTGTGGAAGCGCAGATAGAAGGTTTTATCTGACAGGCGGGCGAGGAAGCGCTTGAGCGGGTGAAAGTCGCTTTGCACGAAAGTACGCAGCGTGAGTTCTGTATCGCCGATCGCTACGCTGTGGTCTTCCTCCCAAGGGGGAGCGCAAACTGTAAGGTGCGGATAGTCAAGCGCCGGTTCGACGGGCGCTTCGTTCAGATTGACATCGGCATCGATGGCGGCGGCGCCACCATCAGTCCAGACGAGCGGATTGATGGCAAGATCGCGAATGGCCGGAATGCGGGCGGCAAGTACGGAGAGCCTGCAGAGCATCTGGGCGACGAGCGTTCGATCCGCAGGTGCCAGTCCGCGGTAGGAGTCGAGAGCGCGTGCGATGCGCGTGCGCCCGACAAGACGGTCGGCTTCGTTCAGCGTTATGGGTGCGAGTGCGGCCTTCTTGTCCTGATAGAGTTCGGAGCCGATGCCGCCGGCACCAAACTCGACAACGGGCCCAAGCACGTTGTCATAGGCGATGGCGAGATGAAGTTCCCGCACGGCCGAATGCGGCGCCATTTTCTGAACGATTGCGCCCACCATCGGCGTCATTGGAGAGAATGTGGAGAGATTCTTCTGCATGCGCTGCCAAGCCGCAGCGAGGCTGTCGCCATCCTTGATGTCGAGCACTACGCCGCCGATGTCAGATTTATGCCGCAGGCCTGGGGCAATAACCTTGAGGGCTATGGGCCATCCGAGCTCATCTGCGGCAGCTATTGCCTCGTCGAGCGTTCGGACTTCGCGAAGCGGCACGGTCGGGATGTCGAAGCAGGCGAGAAGACGTCCTGTTTCGCTCGGGAAGAGCGAATGGCGTCCTTCCAGGCGGGCGCCGTTGACGATGGCTCGCGCCTCTGCGAGCTTGGCGGCATTGAGCTCTACCGCCCATTCTGGCGGAATGCTAAGGCGATCTGAGCGTCTGCGGGCTTCGCCTGCAAGATAGCCAAAGGCCAGCGCTGCGGCCACAGGGGATTGAATGGCGGATATGGGAGCGTTGGGGACGGAGCGAAGCTGTTTGCGCACACTCAGTGCAATGCGGTCGCTCACCCAAGCGGTTATGACGGGTTTGTAGGAGCCGGCGGCAGTCTTGGCGAGAAGCTTGAGCGTCGGGTCGATCGTGGTGACGGGACTCGGTGCCACAACGACGAGCGCGCCGTCAATCATCGGATCTTGAAGTACGATCTGGAGCGTTTTTCTATAGCGTTCGGGTGAAGCGGTGGCTCCGACGTTGATAGGATTAACTGCAATCTGCTGAGAGGGGTAGGCGGTTTTGAGGTCCTTGATGGTGGCGTTGCTGAGACCGTGTAGATCGATGCCGCAGGCTTGTGCCGCCGAGGCCGTGAGCGACGCAAAACCCGAACCGTTGGCAATAACGGCGATGCGGTTTCCGCGGGGAAGGCGGTTGGTGGCAAAGGCGGAGACGGCAGCCGTGAACTCCTCAAAGGAGGGCACGAGCGTAGCGCCTGCCTGCTCGACAAGTGCGGCAAGGGCGCTTTCACTGCCTGCGTCTGTGCCCATTTTGAAGCAGGCGATTCGGTCGGCGGCGTAGCCTGAGCCGCTGCCAGCTTTGAGAATGACGACGTGTTTGCGGGCGCATGCGGCCCGCAGTGATGAGTAGAACTCGCGGGGTCTGCGGATGCCTTCGATGTGCAGGGCGATGACGCGTGTGTTTTTTTCGTTCGCGTAGTAGTCAATGAGTTCAGGCATGTCGACATCGATCGCAGCCCCGGTAGAAACCACGCCTGAAAACCCGAGCTCGGCGCCATGTGCATAGTCGAGCAGTGCGGTTCCGATCATGCCGGATTGAGTGATGAGTGCAATGTTGCCCGGGCGTGGAAGAGTGGGCCAGTAGCTCGCGTTGACGCCGAGGCCGGGATTCATGAGACCGAGAGAGTCGGGGCCGATGAGGCGCAGGCCGTACTGATCGGCCACGAGTTGCAGTTTTTGCAGCCAGGTCACATCGCTTGCAAAGGCGTGTTCATCCGGCGTGATCAGCGCATAGGCCACGCCTCGTTCCCCTGCGTCGATCAATGCCTTGAGAATGCGGTCGGCACGCAGGGAGATCACCGCCAGATCAATGCTGCCAGGTACTTCGTTGATGCTCGAGAAGCAAGGTCGTTCACCGATGTATTTGTACTTTGGATTGATTGCCCATGCATTCTTGAGAAGCTTCGATCGGGCGACGGCGCGCCAGACGAAGGAGCCTCGGCTGGCGGTTCTGTCGCTGGCACCGATAACGGCGATGTTTTCCGGACAGAGGGCACGCTTAAGCTTGGGGCGGATGGGGTTCAAGATTACCTCCCTGATGGTTGAAGCTCCATTTTGCTACGAATCGGCAACTGAAGGCAAAGTCGTTGACAGATGCGAAATTCGGCTGATCGTCATGCCGCAGGTCGCCGCATGCCCGTTCCCGGGCCATGTGCTAAGGTAACTTCAAGAACGTGGTTTTCGTCGTCGTGTCGGTTATCGCTGGTGAGCGGGGCGGTTAGTGTGGTTTGGGAGTTTCAGCCTGCTGCAGTCTGCATAATGTCATTTTGGAAGGCGAACGAGTTCGTGTTCAGGAACTGTTCGCCATAATCTGGCGCAAGGATGTTTGTTGGCGGATGAAGGCATTCCGACGTTTGCTCGTGGTCATTGAGCCTGAGCACCTCGTGCACTGCGCAGCGAATGATCGCTAAAGTGCGGATTGCATCGAAGCACGAATGCGGATCATCGTTCCGCATGCAGGAATTAAACGGGCGAATTCGCATCGCCTGTCCTACCGCAAAGGGGAAGATATGAAAGTTTATGGGGAACCTACAAGAAGCATTCGCTCCCTTGACGGCGGCACTGCCGTCGAGATCGTCGATCAGACGCTTCTGCCTTATCGCTTTGAAAAACGGGTGCTGAGCGACTGGCGGGACTGCGTGGAAGCCATCCGCACCATGCCGCTCATCGGCATCACGGGTGCTTGGGCTGTAGTGCTCGCCGTCAAGGAAAATCCCGAAAACGACGCATTGCTCAAGGCGGCGGAAATCATCGCCAACGCGCGTCCGACGGCGGTGAACCTCTCATGGGCCGTGCGCCGAATGATGAGCACTCTTTTGCCGCGCGATGCAGCTCTTCGCTTTGAGGCCGCAGTCAAGATGGCCGAGGCGATGACGCAGGAGGATGTAATGACCTGCCGCGCTATTGGAGAGGCAGGCATGACTCTCATCTCCGACCTCTACACCAAGTTGCGCCGTCCCGTGAACGTGCTGACGCATTGCAATGCCGGTTGGCTAGCGACCGTCGACTACGGCACCGCTCTCTCGCCGATATACATGGCGTTTGAACAGGGGACGCCGTTGCATGTCTGGGTCGATGAAACCCGACCGCGCAATCAAGGTCTGCTGACGGCTTGGGAGCTTGGACAGCACGGCGTTCCCTACACGCTGGTCGCCGACAATGCAGGCGGTCAACTCATGCAGCAAGGCGATGTGGATCTCGTGATCGTGGGGGCCGACCGCATCACGCGTCGCGGCGACGTGGCCAATAAAATAGGAACCTATCTCAAGGCACTTGCCGCTGTTGACAATGAAGTGCCTTTCTACGTAGCGGCGCCGTCTTCGACCATCGATTGGACGATCAACGATGGCAAGCGAGAAATAACGATCGAGAATCGTGCCGCGAGCGAACTTCTCGTAGTCAACGGCATCGGCAGTGACGGCAGTGCGCGTTCCGTGCAGATTGCATCACCCGACGTGGCCGTTGCAAATCCGGCGTTTGACGTTACGCACAACCGGTTTGTGACGGGCATTATTACGGAGCGCGGCATTGTGAAGCCGACGGACCTTGCAACGGCATTTTCCGATTTGTTGCCCAGGACTTGAAACTATGATGTTGGATACGGGGGCGCTTCGCGCCGAACTTATTGAAACCGCCCGCGAGATGAATCTGCGCGGAATCAATGTGAACAAGTCGGGGAATGTCTCCGTTCGTGCCGATAAAGAGAACCGCGTCAAGGGTTTCTTGATTACGCCGACAGGGATGCCTTACGAGACGTTGACGCCTGATGATCTGGTCTGGGTTCCTCTTGTGAATCCGCCGTCGTTGCGTGAAGCATGTGGCGTGCGGCGTGCATCTTCCGAGTGGGAAATGCATGCTCGCGTCTACTTGCGGCGCGGCGACGTCAAGGCGGTGGTGCACACGCACTCGTGTCACGCTACGGCCCTTGCTTGCCAGGACATGCCGATTCCGCCCTTCCACTACATGGTGGCTGCGGCAGGAGGCCATTCGGTCGATGTGGCTCCCTATGCGACTTTTGGCACGCCGGAGTTGGCCCGCGTTGCGGCGGAAGCGCTTTCTGTCAAGAATGCCTGCCTGCTGTCGCATCATGGTGTGCTGGCGGCCGGCAAGTCGCTTCATGATGCGCTTGCACTTGCGGCAGAGATTGAGAACCTTGCTCATCAATACATTCTTGTTTGTCAGCTTGGCAAGCCGAAGCTCATTGCCTATGAAGAAATGAACGAGATTCTGAGACGGTTCAGTGCCTATGGGCAGCAGTCCGTTCAGGGAGAAGAGGAGTGACGATGAAGGCGCCTGAAAAGTGGTTCAGAGTCGACGGCTCGGTTGTTTCCTGCACGGAGAGCGTCAAGGTCCTTAATGAAAACTGGCAAGAGGCTCACGACATGCTTCTGGAAATGTTCGAAGATGCCGTGTTGCTTGGTTGCGGAAAGGAAGCCTTCAGAGCGGAGTTCCGCCGTCTGATCGATGGCCTCGACTGTGATTACAGGGAACTCCTTCAGCCCGTTGAGGCCAAGGGGGTTGCTAAGGAGGTGGGCAAATGAGTTTTCGTGCGTGGGGGTGCTTACTTGCATCCGCAGCCTGTCTGCTTTTGACGGCTTGCGCTCATCCGCAGCTCATGGATCCCGGCATGACTGAGGCTCAGGTTGAAGCAGAGCTCGGCGAACCTCATGCGGCCGTTGAAACAAGTGACGGCACTCAGCGCTGGGTCTATTCCATGCAGCCTTTTGGTCAAGAGGTGTGGTGGCTGGAATTTGATGCCGACGGCAGGCTCGTGAAGCGTGAGGAGGTGCTCGACAGGGCGCATATGGCGCTCATCAAGCCTGGTGTGAGTACGGAGCAGGATGTTTGGGAACTGTTTGGCAAGTGCGCTCAAAAGTATACTTTTTCGCTCGTTGACCAGACGGCTTGGATGTATCGCTTTCGCGACGACGGGCTTTTTGACATGGCCTGCTGGGTGCAGTTCGATCTTCACGGAATTGTGACCGAGGTGGGCTTTACGACCGATCCGTGGAAGGATAGGGACGGTCACTTTTGGGGCTTCTGAGCACGTTGTTGACGTCAGATCGAAGGAGAACCACATGCAGGATCCGCAGCTTGGAGAGAGAATTCAACGTGTTCAGAATGCGGCGTCAGGGCGTTGGTTGGAAATTCTGATCAGCGCCGGCATTCCGGAGACAATGCTTCTGCGTTTGAATCGGCCGTGTCCGCTTTGCGGCGGCAGGGATCGTTTTTCCTTCTATAAGGATAAGCCGGACGGCCATTGGTTCTGCCGAGGCTGTGGTTACGGCGACGGACTTGATCTCTTGCGCAAGTGGAGAGGCGAGCGTTTCATGGATGTGCTCGTTTATCTAGAGAGGGTTTTGGGACTGCCGGATTTTCAGCGCAGGGAAATGCAGTCATTGCGGATTGTGCGGGCGATGCCGAAAGGGGAAGGAGATGACGGCAAGCGAAGACAGGCCAAGCTCGAAGCGCTCTGGCAGGAGGCGCAGACGCTTTCAACGGTTCCCGCGACCGACCCCGTCAGGCTGTATCTTGCCTCTCGCGGACTTTATGGCAGATCGATCGGAGAGCTTCGCAGTCATCCGTTGTTGGATTACTGGGAAGAGCTCGATGACGGTGAAAAGTCGCACGAACGCTGGCCGGCGATGCTGGCGCTTGTTACTGACGACGATGGGCGAATAGTCACGCTGCACAGAACCTACCTTACGCCCGATGGAGCGAAGGCGCCTGTCGAATGCCCAAAGAAGCTTTATGCGGGCAACACCCGCGGAGGGCTCATCAGATTAGGGGAGCCGGGAGACACTCTCGGCATCGCCGAGGGCATTGAAACAGCGCTTTCAGCAAAAACGATTTTTAAAATGCCCGTCTGGAGCGCCGTGAGCGTGGGAGGCTTTCAGAATTTCACGAAAGTACCCGATGGCGTGAGGAAGGTTGTTGTTTTCGGCGACAACGACACGAGCTTCACTGGTCAGGCGGGAGCGTATGCGTTGGCCGCCAGGCTGCGCAGGGAGAATCCCGCACTAGAGATTGAGGTTGAGATTCCCCAAACCGCTGGATGTGACTGGAGTGACGTATGGATGCGTCGCATATCCGGCGGTCGCCGTCCCGCGAAGAGGGTGGGAACGAAGAAGGTCTCCGACGCTTCGGAGTGATCCAAAGCAAAAAGGGCCTGCGTGAGTAAGCGGCCCTTTTTGCTTATAGGTGAATGCTTAGATCAGCGGATTACTGACCGGCAATTTCAAGTTCCTTCTTCGGCTCGTTACGCAGGCGGATATGGAGCTCGCGCAACTGCTTTTCGTCAACCGGAGCCGGAGCGTGCGTAAGCAGGCACTGAGCGCGCTGAGTCTTCGGGAAGGCGATGACGTCTCTGATGGAGTCTGCTTCGCACATCATCGTGACGATGCGATCGAGACCGAAGGCGAGGCCGCCGTGCGGAGGCGCCCCGAACTGGAGGGCATCAAGCAGGAAGCCGAATTTCTGACGAGCTTCTTCCGGTCCGATCTTGAGGGCTTCGAAGACCTTTTCCTGAACTTCTTCGCGATGAATGCGGATGGAGCCGCCGCCGATTTCCCAGCCGTTGAGAACCATGTCGTAGGCTTTGGCATAAGCGTGTTCCGGGTCGGAGACGAGGAGGTCTTCGTGGCCGTCGAGCGGGCTTGTGAAGGGGTGGTGGCAGGCCACCCAGCGTTGGTCTTCTTCCGAGTATTCGAACATCGGGAAGTTGATGACCCAGAGCGGCTGCCAGCCCGGCGTGAACAGGCCGTGGGCCTTGCCGAATTCGGAATGACCGATCTTCAGTCGGAGTGCACCAAGACTGTCCCAGACGATCTTGGCCTTGTCGGCCCCGAAGAAGACAACGTCGCCGTCCTGAGCGCCTGTGCGTTCGAAGATCGTATTGAGCTCTTCATCGGAAAGATTTTTGACGATCGGGCTCTGGAGACCTTCGCGCCCCTTGGAGAGATCGTTGATCTTGATGTAGGCGAGCCCCTTGGCACCGTAAATCTTGACGAATTCAGTATAGGCGTCGATTTCAGAGCGGGGCATGGAGGCGGCGGCCGGCACGCGCAGGGCGACAACCTTGCCGTTGTGCAGAGACTTGACGCCGGAGAATACCTTGAACGTGGAGTTTTCAACAACGTCGGTTACTTCGACAAGTTTCAGATGAACGCGAAGGTCGGGCTTGTCGGAGCCGTACTGAGCCATGGCGTCGTCCCAATTCATGACAGGGAACGGGTTCTTGAGGTCGACGTCGAGGACTTCCTTGAAGACGGTGCGGATGAGTTCTTCCATCAGGGCGCGGATTTCGTCCATGTTGAGGAAGGACGTTTCAATATCGACCTGCGTGAACTCAGGCTGACGGTCGGCTCGAAGGTCTTCGTCGCGGAAGCACTTGACGATCTGATAGTAGCGGTCAAATCCGGCGACCATCAGTAGCTGCTTGAAGAGCTGCGGAGACTGAGGCAGGGCGAAGAAACAACCGTCCTGAACGCGGGACGGAACGAGGTAGTCGCGGGCGCCCTCAGGCGTGGAGCGCGTCAACATCGGGGTTTCGATGTCGATGAAGCCGTTTTTGTCGAGGAATTTGCGGAAGGCCATGGCTGCGCGGTAGCGCATGCGGAGGTTCTTCTGCATGACGCCGCGGCGCAGATCAAGCACGCGGTACGTCAGGCGCGTCGTCTCGGAGAGATTTTCGTCATCGAGGTGGAACGGAGGCGTGACCGACGGATTGAGGATTTCAAGTTCATGGCAGAGAACTTCGATGCCGCCGGAAATGAGCGTTTCGTTCTTCGTGCCTTCCGGACGGGCGCGCACGACGCCGACGACCTTGAGACAAAATTCGTTGCGGCATTTGTCGGCCGTAGCGAAGACTTCGGGACGGTCCGGGTCGCAAACGACCTGAACAATGCCTTCGCGGTCGCGAAGGTCAATGAAGATCACGCCGCCGTGGTCGCGACGACGATGAGCCCAGCCGAAAAGAGTCACGGTCTGACCGATGAAGGATTCATCAACCAGGCCAGAGTATACGGTTCGCATATAAGCTCCGAGAAAAAGACCAACGAGCGATACGAAAGCTGTTGGCCACACGATTACAACGACAATGCTATGGCTTTGCAGAGCCGCAATGGTGCAAGCAGCGGCGCGGCATCGCGCCGCTGCGGAATTGGTCGGTGCCGTCTTTCAAAAGACGGAGACGCACGATGATTAAGTTTACTGCCAACGATAGTTGAAAAACGGGAAAACTCGGCAGTTTGGGGTATTTTATTTAGATCTGCTTATGCGAAAACGCGCAAAGGCCGTTGTCTCGGACTGACAGTCCTGGACGTCCGGCCTTGTGTCGTTCGAGCAGACGGGTTCAACGCGCTGCTTACTTCGAGCTGTCGGGCTTGCGGTGGGAGGCCGGGAGGGCTTTGTGTCCGCCGTTGAAGTCCGTAGCGGCCCAGCCCGTGCCCTTGAGTTCAAAGCCGGGAGCTGAGAGTTCCTTCACCAATGCATCCTTGCCGCACTGAGGGCACTTCGTCAGAGGCTTGTCACTCATCTTCTGAAGAAAATCCTTTTCAAAGCCGCAGTTCGTGCATCGATAAGCGTAGATAGGCATGGTATGAAAGTTAGGAAAGTAAACGTGGAGGAGACAGATTATAAGGAAGGAATGGCTAGCAGAGCTTGAAATCGCCGGAAAAAGGCCGCCGCGTGAGAACGCGGCGGCCTTGTGGGCGGTTGGGTTCAGCGGCGCTTATTCATCGTCGTCATCGCGGTGGAACTTGCCGGCAAGCTCAGCCTGCTTTTGAGCCGGAACAGGCTGGTAGCTGTCAAGCTCCATGGACCAGCTGCCCGTGCCCTGAGTAAGGGCGTGCAGGCGGGTAGCGTAGCCGTCGAGCTCCGACAGCGGTACGACGCCCGTGATTTCCATCAAGCCTCCCGGTAGTGAGTCGGTGCCCGAAACTTGACCGCGGCGGCTGGCGAGATCACCGGCAAGGTCGCCCATGTACATGTCGGGCGCCGTGATCTCGATGCGGACGATCGGTTCGAGGATCTTCGGCTGGGCGTTGGCGAGCGCGTCAAGGAAAGCCTTGCGGCCGGCGGCGACGAAGGCGACTTCCTTCGAGTCAACAGGGTGGCTCTTGCCGTCGTAGACAGTGACCTTGACGTCCTGAATCGGGTAGCCTGCCAGGTAGCCGGAATCGAGTACTTCACGGACCCCCTTTTCAACGGCAGGAATCAGGTTGAACGGAATGACGCCGCCCTTGACTTCGTCATGGAACTCAAAGCCGGCGCCGCGTTCGAGCGGTTCGATGCGCAGGTAGACTTCGCCGAACTGGCCGGCGCCGCCCGTCTGCTTCTTGTGGCGGGCGTGGCCCTCGGCTGGAGCCGTGATGGTTTCGCGATACGGAACGCTCGGCGTGCCGGTAACAACCTCAAGCTTGAAGTTGACCTTCATGCGGTCGAGGATTGAGCGGACGTGCATTTCAGTCAGGCCGCGAATCACGGTTTCGTTGAGTACAGCGTCATGGTCGACTGCCATTGTCGGGTCTTCGGCGAGCATCTTGTTGAGGACTTCGCCCATGCGGGCTTCATCTCCGCGGCGGGACGGTGCGATTGCGAGGCCGAACATTGGCTTGGGGAAGTTGATCGGGCGCATGCGTATGCCGCTGAGATTCGGATCCGAATGCAGAATTGAACCATAAGTAAGTTCGTCGATCTTGGCGAGAGCACCGATGTCGCCCGGGCTGAGGAAGTCGGTTTCGCTGGTGTTCTTGCCTTGGAGAAGCAGGGGATGGGCGGCCTTGACGCCCTTCTTGTTGTCGTCAACGTAAAGCGTGGTGTCCTTTTGAATCGTGCCCTGATGCACTCGGAAGATGCCAATCTTTCCAATGTACGGGTCATTGACGACCTTGAAGACCTGGGCGACAACAGAAAGATCTTTTTCCGGGCGCGTTACGAACGGCGTGCCGTCGGCATGAATGAAAAGTGCATCGTTGGCTTCGGCCGGACTAGGAAGGTGACGGATGATGACCTTCATGAAGTCTCGGATGCCGATCAGATTCTTGGCGGAAACGAAGCAAACCGGAATGACCGTGCCTTCTCGCAGGGCCTTTGTGATGAGAGGATGCAAGGTGCGAGGGTCGACGCTGCCTTCCTCGAGATAGTGTTCGAGCATTTCATCGTCCTGCTCGATGATTTTCTCAATGAAGGCGCGGTGAACTTCGCCGACGCTGAGAATGTCGGCTTCCCCTTCGTCCTTGTCAAAACAGTCGATGACGATGGAGCGGTTGTTGGCGGGAAGGTTGATCGGCAGAACGCCCGGCCCCCAGACTTCCTGAAGATCCTTGAGCAACTGTTCAAGATCGACGTCGGGTGCGTCGAACTTGTTGATGGCGATCATGCGGCAGAGACCGCGCTCCTTTGCGATGTCCATCATGCGGCGCGTCAGAAGCTCGACGCCCTTGGTGGCGTCGATGACGGCGCAGACGGACTTGACGGCGTCAAGCGCGGACATATCCTGACCGATGTAGTCGGGGTACCCCGGGGTGTCGAGCACATGAATGCGCACGGGGGTGAGGTCGGGGAGAGCAGTGTCGACGTGAGCAACGGCCAGACGGATGGAGTGCTGAACCTGTTTTTCGAGGGCGTCATTGTCGCACATCGTGTTGCCGCGCTCGATGGAGCCGAGCTCGGAAATCATGCCGGTGCGGTAGAGCATGGCTTCAATGAGGGAGGTCTTGCCGCAGGAGCCATGCCCCACCAACGCTACGGTACGAAGATTCTCGGTCAGATAGTTGCTCATTGCTGTTCTCCTCTTCCAGAACATTTTTTGAAAGGCTAGTCAAGCCGTCAGTTTTCCATTGTGCGCCTGAAGACGGATAGATAGGATGTTATGACGAAAGATGTTGACTTATATCGACAAGATGGAAGAAGGCGCTGGCTTTTTTGCGTAAAAGCGAGCAAAATTAAATGTTGCATAAAACAGGAAAGCCTTGCCGAGATGATTCACGGCAAGGCTTTTTTTCAGCTCGCTGCATTCAGAGGGCGTCGCATCCGATCTGCATGTTTTTAGGCAGCCGAATCTCGGTTTCAAGGCCGTGAGGCTTGATGTTGCGTGCAAGTATGCTTCCTCCGTGAGCAGTCACGCTGCGTTTGGCGATTGCGAGCCCAAGGCCGAAGCCTGTTCCTGTTCGGACGTTGGCTCCGCGCACGAAGGGTGCGAACATGTTGGCGAGCTCCTCCTCAGGCATGCCCGGTCCCGTATCTCGGCAACGAATGATGAAGCTTTCGGCGTCTGATGAGAGGGACAGCGTGATTTGGGACTGCGCAGGTGCGTGGCGAAGCGAATTGCGTGCAATGTTGTCTAGCGCTCTGGCAAGCAGATTGCCGTCCGCATTGATGACGGGGTCACCTTCAAGGACCGTCTTGACTGTGACGTTCTTCTGCTGGGCCTCAAAGCCGAGGTCGTCCGCAACGCCGTCAAGGATGTCTGTAAGTCCGACGGGCGACTTCGTCATGTTGGCGCTGTTTTCTAGGCGTGCGTATGTCAGGAGCGATTCGACGAGTGCGTTGATGTTGCCGACCTCCTTTTCGATGCGTTCAAGCGAATTCTGAGTGCGCTCAGGCTCGCGTCGGGCAAGTTCGAGTGCCACTTCAATTCGGGCGAGCGGACTGCGGATCTCATGGCTCACGTCGTGAAAGAGTCTTCGTTGTCTCGTAATCAGAGATTCGATCTTGTCCGCCATGCCGTCAAAGACGCGGGCAAGATTGGCAACCTCAGCGTCGCCGTTGGAGAGTTCCGCTGAGGTTCGCGTGTCAAACGCACCGTCGGCAAAGCGTCGCATGGCGCTGTCGAGCGTGTGCAGGCTTCGCGTATACAGTCGTGCGAGAAGCCAAGATGCGAGGAGTGTGAAGAAGGCGGCTAGCGAGAGCGTCAGTGCGATCGGGAAGTGGTGGAGTTCTGGCGGGATCAGCCGCACAGGGAAGGCGACGGTACGAACTGCGAAGAATTCGCAGGGCTCGTTGTCGATCTCAACGGTTCTTACCGGCAGACGTTTGTCGGGCGGGCCGTCCTGACGGTCAGAGAGTTTGCGGATGGCTTCGAGGCTTTCATATGCTTTTTCAGGAATCTTGCGGCCTGAGATTTCGTTGCCGCTGCTGTTGAGAACGAAGACAATGGGATTGGTGTTGAGGCGTTCGTTGCGCAGCCATGAGATAAGGCCTTCCTTTCCGGCCACTTCATAGATGCCGACGGCGCTGTCGACGGATTTGTGCGCGATAAAGCGCCACTCGATGCGGCCGATGTCCTCGTTCTGTTGGCTTTGAGCTGAATAGGCGACCATCCAAACGCCGGCAGCCGTCAGCAGAATGACGACGCAAAAGCCGGCAAAGAGCTTGCCGAAAAGCGTGTTGAACCAACGGTTGAACATGAACAACTCCTTCTTTTCGGCGTATCGGCGAACGGTCGGGTCAGCGGACGACGAGCTGATAGCCCACGCCTCGGATGCTTTCTATTGCAACGCTCTTGCCGAGCACGGCGGCGAGTTTGTGGCGGATCGAGGAGACGTGAACGTCAATGGCGCGATCGTAGCGCTGCATGGCGCGCCCGAGCACTTTCTGATAGATCTCGTCCTTCGGGACGGGGCTGCCCGCTTTGCGTGCGAGTACTTCCAGAAGAGTAAGCTCTGTGCCCGTCAGGTCGATGACGTTGCCGTTGACCGTGGCCTCCCGACGGCCGGGATCAATTGTCAACGGGCCGGCTTCTACGGGGGCGATGGCTGATGGCATGTTGGCCGTGCGGCGCAGTATCGCGTTGAGGCGCGCCGCAAGTTCGCGCGGCGGGCAGGGCTTGGGGACATAGTCGTCGGCTCCGAGCTCAAGTCCGATGATGCGGTCGACCGGGTCGCCCTTGGCGGTGAGCATCAAGACGGGAAGCTGGCTCTGTTCGCGAATGCGTTTGAGAACCTCCACGCCGCTCATGCCGGGCATCATGACGTCAAGCACGACGATTTCGAATTCTTGTTGGGATATGAGTTCCAGAGCCTCGGTTCCGTTGTGGGCTGCAACAGGGGCGAAGCCTTCCAACTGCAGATAGTCGACGAGAAGGGTGACGAGCTCGATGTCATCGTCGACGATGAGGATGGGACGAGGATGCTTGAACATGACGGACCCGAAAATGGCGGCTTGAAGCGTGATTTAGAACAATGGAATGGCCCATGTTAACAAAAAACGGCGTGCAAAAGTTTGTTACGTGCTCTTCCGAAACCTTTACCCGAAGCCTATGGAATGCTTTTCAGGACTGTAGGAGAATGAAAGCGAGGATCTTGACGGTCATGATTCTCGTTCATTCTCAACAATGACCGGATGCTGCAAAAAACAATGACGAATCGGACGATGATGAAAAGGTCGGCTCTAGGCATGCTGATCGGTGTGCTGTTCCTTTCGGGGTGCGCCGTGCAGATGCCGGACATGAGGACCATGGCTGAAGAGGCGTCTCCCAAGGCGTGGAGTACCACGATAGAGGCTCAGGCGCCGGTCGATTCGGCAGAATTCTGGCAGTCGTGGAACGATCCCAGGCTCTCTGCGCTTGTTGTTAAGGCCCGAAACGCGAATGCCGATGTACTTACGGCGCTCGCTTCTTTGCGTGCGGCCAGAGCCGGTCTGTCGGAGGCTCAATATGCGCTTTTTCCTGAGGCTACGGTTGGCGGCGACGCATCGCGCCGTCATGCTGATGCTGGATCCGGAAACAGCTTTTCAGCAGCGGTCGATGTGACATGGTCATGGAATCTTGCCGGTGCGGATCTTTCCAACGAGACCGCTCGTCGCTATGAGGCGCTTGCAAGCGAGATCTCCGTGGCTGACGCGCAGGCGCTCGTTGAGGCTGAGACAGCTCAGGCCTACATCAACCTGCGTTCCACTCAGGTGCTTCTGCGGGTGAGCGAGGACACGGTCAAGAACTATGAGGAAAGCGCTGAAATCGCCGGATGGCGTGCCGGGGCCGGCTTGAGCAGTGCATCAGAAGCTGAGGATGCGCTCTCTCAGGTCGCGGCTGCCAAAGCCAACATTCCGAAGTTGAAGGCGGCAGAAGCGATCTACAGAAACGCTTTGGCCGGATTGACGACTATTCCAGCCGATCAGCTCGATTTGGGCGAAGGGCCTGTGCCGCAGGCGCCGGTGCGGCTGTCGGTTTCGATTCCGGCGGAGATGCTGATGAGGCGTCCAGACGTCCGAAGTGCTCAGGCTTCGTTGCTGGCATCGGGGGCTGATCTCAAGACTGCCCGCGAGAACTACTTCCCGACGCTGTCGCTCACGGGGTCTGTCGGAACGCAGGCGGCAACGCTAGGCGCGCTTGGGGCTAGCGGAACGGGCATCGCCTCTCTCATCGGCGCGCTAACAATGCCTGTGCTCAATTGGGGCAGTCTGGCTGCGCAGGAGGAAAGGGCCGCCGCCGCGCTCGACAAGGCAAAGGCTAGCTACCTCTCCGTGATCGTAAAGGCTCTTGAGGAGACGGACAATGCGCTCAATGGCATCCGGGCCGCACAGGACCGAACGGTTCTTCTTCAGACAGCTCTGCAGCATACGGAGAAAACGTACGAATTAACGGGGCTTGAGTATCGATCAGGGCTCGGTGACTATTCGATGCTGCTCGAGGCACAGCAGCGCCTCCTGACCCTCAAGGAGAGCGTAACGAACAACATGACGGAGCTTTCCCTTCAGCATGTGAAGCTCTACCGCGCCCTGGGCGGCGCCTGGAAGGCACAGGAGAGTGCAAAATGACAGAACAAGACAACAAGGATCGCACCAAACTTCTGCTTAAGGACGAAAGCCGCTCGCGGCATGTTCTTTGGGCTGCGGGCTGTGTGTTGGCAGCGGCGGTGGCGGGTGTTTGGTATTGGTACGCCGGCACGCAGAATTCCAATGCCGTCAAATATGTGACGGAGTCCGTTGAACGCGGAGACGTGCATGTGAGCGTGTCTGCAGACGGCACTCTCGCACCAGTGCGTACCGTCTCGATCGGCTCCGAACTCTCGGGCATCGTGCGAGAGGTGGGCGTAGACGTCAATGACGAAATCAGGAAGGGGCAGAGTCTCATCGTGCTGGACAAGCGCAATCTTGAGGCAAAAGTGCTTCAGAATCGTGCGTCGCTCCAAAGCGCCGAAGCCAATCGTCGTCAGAGTGCGGCCAGCCTTCGCGAGGCTGAACTGAAGCTCAAGCGCATGCAGGAGCTAAATCGCCTTTCCAAGGGCAGTATGCCGAGCAAGACTGAACTTGAGACACAGGCCGCTTCGGTCGACACGGCACGGGCGGCAGTCGCCGTAGCCGATGCGAATATTGCCGACGCGAAGGCGTCGCTGCAAACAGCAGAGAACGACCTGTCCAAGGCCGACATCA